>JALWZI010000088.1 GCA_027002755.1 Campylobacteraceae bacterium
GCGGTAGACCGCCGCGTCTTCGCTGCTGCCGATCCCCACGATCAGTCGTTCGTCGTCGCTTGCCAGATCCGCCAGGATATGTGAAAGGTCCCCCGGACCCAATTTGGCGGCTCAACCGGCGGCTTTGACGAACTTGGTCAGTTTATGGCTGTCATCATACTCCCGCATCGCTTCTCCTCGATTTCGGCTCATCAGTGTTCTTTACGGCATTATCTCCAATTTTTCATAAGGAACAGTTCTGAGCGATCCAAAGTCTTTGACGGCATCCAATGAACAACATAGGAATATGCTAAAATTCCACCGATGCATTGGCCCGCGGGACGGGCGTTCATAAGATGCCAGAGAACTCTACTGACACCTTTATCACCGCATATTTTTCGAGAACCTGACTTTTGCGACAAAGGATTGCCATGCAACGACGCGACTTTCTCAAGACCCTCTCCATCGCCGCTGCGGCAGGACTCGCCGGCGGCACCGCTCCGCTGCTCGCTGCCGAGTCCGCCTATGAGAGTGAAGAGAAGATCTCCCGGGAGAAGCGGCGCTTTCGGGTCCGCTACAGTTTCGATCTGAAAAACCCCGAAGACAAAGGCCCCTACCCCGCCCGGCTCTGGAACCCCATGCCCTATCAGGCACACTGGCAGAACGTGCGTATTCTGAACTTCAAAGGCAACTACGATCATTGGAACCTCAATGACGATAACGCCTACGACGTCTCCATCCTCTATGCCGACTGGAAGAAGAGCGCCCAACCCAAAACCCTCCAGATCGAAATGGAGATCGAGACCCGCTACCGCCGCGTCCCCCTCGAGGCTATCGAAGCGGCCAGCAAGCGCAACCTTCCCATCCCTGCAGAGGTCCGACGCTTCCTCAAACCCACCGCCCACATCCCCACTGACGGCAAGGTCAAAGCCAAAGCCGACGAACTGACCCGGGGAGTAAGCGACCACTTCGAAAAGGTCAAACGGATCTACGACTGGGTGACGGAGGTGACCTTCCGGGATCCCAAAGTGATCGGCTGTGGCGTCGGTGACGCGGGCAAGATGATGAACTCCGGCTACTTCGGCGGCAAATGCACCGATATCAGCTCCCTCTTTGTCGCCCTGCTGCGTGCCGCGGGGATTCCCGCCCGGGAAGTTTTCGGGATTCGTCTGGGACGCTCCCACTACTCCAAGGCTCTGGGCAAGGCCGACAAGAAGGGCTTCGCCGATATCAGCACTTGGCAGCACTGCCGGGCTGAATATTACATCCCCGGCATCGGCTGGGTCCCCAGCGATCCGGCAGACATCACCAAGCTGGAGCTGGTCGAGAATCGCAAATACGACGATCCCAGGGTCCGGGAGCTCAAACAGCGCTACCTGCACAGCTGGGAGATGAACTGGGTCGGCTTCAACTGGGGTCGGGATTTTATCCTCTCTCCCCAACCGGCCCAATATCCCATCAACATGTTGGGTTATCCCTATGCCGAAGTGGAGGAGGAGCCGTTGAACTACTACTTCCCCAAAGAGTTCGCCTACCGCATCACCTCGCAGGAGATCACGAAACGGTGAAGCTCGACTGCCGCGATCTCGACTGTCCGGTACCGGTACTGCGTACCAAAGAGGCGTTGGAGAGTATGGAAGAGGGGATCCTTGACGTGGAACTCAACACCCTCTCCTCCATTGAAAATGTCAAACGTTTTGTCAAGAGCCAGGGACTCTTTTTCGAAGAGAAAAAACTGGGCCCTAGGCACGTGATACTGAGCATTGTCAAGGGCTACGAGTGTACGCTGGAACCGATGGAGGTTTCCGGAATTGTCACAGCCGATGACAACAGAGTCACCCGGGAGCTTGACACCTCTTTCTCTGAGGGGCCAAGCCCTGCCGAAGCGCTCCGGGCCGCCCAGATCGCCCAGGCGGCCCGTGAGAAAAAAGAGGCTCAGAAGTTTTACACTTTGCTTTTCGGGGGGATCGTCTCGGCGATCCTGGCCAGTACCTGCTGTCTGGGACCGCTGCTCTTTCTTCTCTTCGGTGTGAGCATGGGCTCTTTGAGCTTTCTGCAGTGGTTCGCCCCTTACCATACCTGGTTCAGCCTCGCTGCCGTCGCCGTCGTCGGCTGGCTATGGTTCGACTGGTGGCGGGGGCGCAAAGAGCGTGTCGCCTGCGCGACGAGTCTTTGCACAAACTACACCCTCTATCTGACGCTGGGCACGCTCTTCGTGGCGCTGATGGTCAGCTACCCCTGGTGGATGGGATGGGTGATGGAAGATTGAAGATGGAAAATGATGGAGGTTTGAGCATGAGATATTTTTGGATTTTTTGTTGGACAATAGGGGTTCTGTTTGCGGGCGAGAAGATCGCCGTGATCGAGGTGAGCGGAATGACCTGTCCGCTGTGCACAGTGGCGGTCAAACATTCCCTCAAAAAGACGCCCGGTGTCCTCAAGGCGAAGGTGAAGCTCAATACGAAAAAGGCAACCGTGCGCTTCCGTGACGATCTCAATACCAGCAGCCTGCTGGAGGCAGTCAAAAAGGCCGGCTACGAAGGAAAAATCCTCTCCATTACTCCGGCGGATTGAACAAAGGCTCGACAATAACAGCCCGTCCCTTGCGGTTGATTTTGCAGTACTCCACCACCATCCCGTGGGCCCGGGCATAGACCTGCGCCGCGGACATACCAGTAAAGAGCTCCTCCTCTCTGCCAGCCAGCCCCTCCAGCATCCACGCCTGAACCTCGTCGTAATTCGAAAGCTCATAGCCCAACGCCATCAGGAGTCTGGCCGTATAACTGTCCACAACGAAGGCTTCTCGATAGCAGGCATAGTTGAGGATCGCATCGGCGGTCTCCGGTCCGATTCCCCGCCGAGCCAAAAGCCACTCGCGCTCTACTGCGTCACAAAAAGTTTCAAAACTCCCAAACTCCTCAACAATTCTGCGGCTGAGCTCTCTCAGATTGCGCCCTTTGGCGGTATGAAATCCGCTGGGACGGATCAACGCCTCCAGAGAGGCCGCGGGATACTCTGCCAGTCGCCCGGGAGAGAGGAGCCCTTCGTTTCGCAGATTCTCCAGTGAGATCTCCACCCGCTCCCAGTTGGCGTTTTGGGTCAGGATCGCGCCCACCACCACCGCAAAGGTCCCGCTTTCGGGCCACCACCAGGGATCTCTGGACGTATTGTCATATCCGAGAGATTTGAGGCGGAAGAGAAGCTCGAAGGAGTCAGTGATCATTTTTTAGCGAGTAGCGAACAACTCGTAACTATCAACAGGAACTGTCGAAAGTTAACGCGTTTAAACATTACTACCACAATTATTAACTATTAACTGTTAATTATTAATTCTTCCCTGCAAAGGGAAGCAACGCGCTGGCCCAGGTCAGTCCGCCGCCGAAGGTATCCAGCAGCATCAGATCCCCGTAGCGCAGCCGTCCCTCCTCGTAGATATCGTTGATAGCCATGGGGATGGAGGCGGCGGAGGTGTTGCCGTATTTTCCCACGGTCAGGACGATCTGGTCCTCCCGCATCTTCAGAGCGTCTCCGACCGCTTTGATGATGCGGTAGTTGGCCTGATGGGGAACGAAATGGTCGATCTTTTCGGCGGGGATCCCGTTTTTCTCGAGGATCTCTCTGACATCTTTGGTGAGGGTCTTGACGGCGAGTTTGAAGGTTTCGTTCCCTTTCATCTTCACATACTGCAGACCCTGTTCGATCGCTTCGCAGCTGGCGGGATGGACCGAACCGGGCGAGGGGGTGATGAGAAAATCGGCGTAGCTGCCGTCGGCACTGGCGTGAATATCGATGATCGCCTCGTCCCGATCCTCGGTCGCGGAGATCACCGCTGCGCCGGCACCGTCGCCAAAAAGGATACAGGTGCTCCGGTCGGTGTAATCGACGATGGAACTGAACTTCTCAGCACCGATGAGCAGTACGTTGCGCTTCATTCCCGATTCGATGAAGGCTTTGGCGATACTCAGACCATAGACAAAGCCGCTGCAGGCCGCAGAGATATCGAAGGCCTGCACATTACGGATCCCCAGTTTGTCGGAGATGATGCAGGCGGTGGAGGGCATATTGAAATAGTCCGGAGTCACCGTCGCACAGAGAACAAGATCGATCTCTTCGTGTTCCAGACCCGCCCGGGCGATGGCATCCCGGGCCGCTTCTACTGCCAGATCACTGGTGGCTACATCGCTGTCGGCGATATGGCGTTCCCGGATCCCGGTGCGTTTGACGATCCACTCATCGGTGGTATCGACCATCTTTTCCAGATCGGCATTGCTGAGAATCTTCGGGGGAACGTAGGCCCCGATGGATCGCATTGCGGCATAAATGGGGGTAGAACGGGACATGAGACTCCTTCGCCTATCGATAGCAGGGGGTTATTTTAGCATAGGGGGGCTTTAGCGAGGGATGTGAAGAAGAAGCGACTCAGTTCTGAGCGCCGTTGGTACTGGTCAGAAGCTCCTCGATCCGTTTGTTCACATCCGACTGGGCGTAGCTGATCGCCTGAAAGATGGCATTTTTGATCGCTTTGGCATTGCTGGAGCCGTGGCTGACGATGGCACAGCCGTCCACACCGAGCAGCGGAGCGCCGCCGTACTCCGCATAGTCCACCTGTTTTTTAAGACGGGCGAAGACCTTCTTTTTCATCAGCAGCGCTCCGATCTTGGCCGGAAGAGACTTGCGGATCTCCTGGCGCATCATCGTAAAGATCGCATCGGCAACCCCTTCGCTGGTCTTGAGCAGGATATTACCGGTGAATCCGTCGGTCACCACGACATCGACACTGCCGTTGAAGATATCCCGTCCCTCGACGTTGCCGACAAATCCGGGGATCTTCTTCAGCAGAGGAAAGGCCTCTTTGGTCAGCTCGTTGCCTTTGGACTCCTCTTCACCGTTGGCCAGCAGACCGACACGGGGAGAGGAGATCCCCATCACTTCCTGAGCATAGACCTCTCCCATTGCCCCGAACTCATAAAGGTTTCGGGCCTTGCACTCCACGACGGCTCCCACGTCAAGCACCAGGGTCTTGGCGTTGTTGACGTTGGGCATCAGCGTCGCCAGTGCCGGTTTGGAGATATGAGGCAGACGGCCGATCCTCAGCGTCGCCAATGTCATGGTGGCCCCGCTGTGTCCTGCGGAGACCACCGCATCGGCTTTGCCGTCCCGGACCAGTTCCACCGCCTTGTAGATGGAGGAGTCTTTTCTACGCAGGGCGTTGGTCGCCTGATCGTGCATATCGATCACGTCACTCGCTTCGACGATCTCCACACGCTCCAGATAATATTCGGGAAGGAAAGAGAGGATCGCATCGCGGTCACCGACGAGGATCGGGACGAATCGCCGCTCGTCCATCGCCTGCATGCATCCCTCGATGATAGGTTCGGGACCGAAATCCCCTCCCATGGCATCGATCGCGACGCGGATCGTACGATCGCTGTGGGCCATCAGGACTTGTATTCACCTGTCGTGGGGTTCATACGATGAGGCATTCTCCAGGTACCGTCGGCATCTTTGACGGGCCGGGGAAGCTGGACTTTGTAGTGGGTCCGGCGCTTGGCGGCGCGGGTTTTGCTGTGTCTTCTCTTGGGTACTGCCATAATCTATCCTTTCTGCTTGGTTTGTCAGTATTCTATCTCCACATCACTCTCTGCCGCCTCGCAGGTCGGACAGTAGTGATAGGCGGAACGGTAGGAGGCGATTTCGCCTTCCATCAGAGCGGCGATGTCGATCACGCCGTCCAGAAACTCAATTGTATCCAAATCCTCCGTGATCTTCCGGGGCTGATCCGTCAGGATCAGATTCAGCGGAAGATGAAGCTCCCGGGTGAACTCCTCGCCGCACCGGTCGCAGGCCAATGTGATCCGACCGTCGATCGTCGATTCGAGGAGGACTTCGTGTGCTCCCTCTCTCAACAGGCTGCCGGCCATCTCCAGAGACTCCTGCCGTAGGCGGAACTCACCGGGACTCCGCCCAACCTTGTTGAAAGAGATCTTCATCGGATCGATTCGATCAGAGGATTTCCCGGCGGGCGAAGAAGAAGGCGATCTCCTTCTCGGCATTCTCCAGGGAATCGCTTCCGTGAACCGCATTGGCGTCGATGCTCTCGGCGAAATCGGCACGGATCGTTCCGGGAGCGGCCTCTTTGGGGTCGGTAGCTCCCATCAGTTCACGGTTCTTGGCCACAGCATTCTCTCCTTCGAGAACGGAGACGACCACCGGACCGGAGATCATGAACTCCACCAGCTCACCGAAGAAAGGACGCTCTTTGTGGACGGCATAGAAGGCCTCGGCATCGGCACGGCTCAACTGCACTTTTTTCATCGCGGCGATACGAAGACCGTTGCTCTCGAAACGGTCGATGATCTTGCCGATCACGTTCTTTTTCACAGCGTCGGGCTTGATGATCGAAAGGGTCTGTTCCATCGTTATTGATCCTGATTAAAATTTTGGAGGTGGATAATACCACAATGAGTATTAAAGGAAAGTTAAAAGGGGAGAGTTTGTCCGATGACCCGCAAAAACGGGTCGGTCGGGAAGATCAGTCTTCGATGACAGGTGTGTGGTTGGCACGGGCTTCCGCAGGAATATCCTCACGGCAGGGCATCCCTTCGACGCAGTCGGTCCAAACGATGCATCCCTCGGTGGGGCATGCCTCGGCACAAGCGGGCGTGTCATGATAGCCTACGCACTCGACACACTTGTCGGCATAGACATAATAGATGTCCTCACCTGTGGGGTTATCGTCCTCGTCAACGATCGCTTCGACGGGGCACTCATCGATACAGGCTGCACAGTTGATGCAGATATCTGTAATCATTACTGCCATGTGTTTCTCCTTTGTTCATTTTGTGAATCACACTATATCACAGGAAGATTAAACGGCTCTTTAAGCAGCCCTTCCGGAAAGGGGGACCCGAAAGTGCTACCTTCAGTTACACAAACCGCCTTCGGTTCAGCAACGGATCTTCTTTATCCTTCCGAGCTCAGAGCCCCAGGTAGGAACGGATCTCCTCAACCCGGTCGGTCCGTTCCCAGGTAAATTCGGGAAGCTCCCGGCCGAAATGGCCGTAGGCGGCCGTTTTACGATAGATAGGACGCAGCAGATCGAGACTCTTGATGATCCCCGCCGGACGCAGATCGAAAACATCCCG
>JALWZI010000089.1 GCA_027002755.1 Campylobacteraceae bacterium
TGTCAAAGAGTGACAACCGAGCCTGCGGGACGGATCAGAACTCTTCGAAGAGAGGGGTGAGCTCCTGGGAGTACTTTTCGGCGGTGTGGACTTCGTAGTTGGCTTTGTAGTAGAGGTAGTGTTCGGAGTGTCGATGTCCCTCCAGGGCCTCCTCGCTCTCCCAGGCCTCCACCACGACGAAGTGGCCCGGGATCTTGCTCATCTCGTAGATATCGTAGCGCAGACAGCCCTGTTCGGCCCTGGAGGGCTGCACCATGTCCCGCAGTAGGATCCGCAGGGGCTCCTCGTGGCCGGATTGGGCGATGAACGTGACTTGTTTGACAACCATAGTGACTCCTTGAAAATTAATCAGCTTTTTTGCGCAGTTTGGCCTGCTCCAGCTCCCAGTACTCCATGGCGAAGAGCTCGGCGGGACTGAGGCTGTGCCATCCCCCCATCTGCTCGGCGCGGAGCATGGCCCGGATCGTGTGTTCGACGATGTCGGTGACGATACGCCGCTCCTTCGCGTCGTCGGCGAAGATCAGGACGCCTCGGCCCGGCATGACCCCCCAGCGCGGGGCGGGATCAAGCCGTCGGTGTCTCGGCTCCGCATGGGCCCGGAAATAATTTTCGTACTCTTCGGCGAAGCTGTCGATCCCCTCGAGGGGCCGGTCGGGATTGAGCAGAGCGGGGAAGGGTTTGATCCGGATGACATGTTCGGGGGTGAGTCCCCCGCTGTGGACGATGCGCCGCACTCCGGGGCGGCGGGAGAGGGCCAGGGCCTCCGGGGACTGCAGAGCATGGGTCTCCACCCTCGTGCCCCGCAGTCCGGAGACCGCTTCGGAGAGAGCCGTCAGGGTCTCGGGGGCGATCGGTTCGGCCTCCGGCGCGGCGAGGTGCAGAGGGGCTTCCGATTCCAGATACTCCTCGGCCCGGGTGACGATCCCGATCATCCGGTCGTAGGAACGCCGGGCGTCGTCATCGAAGGTGAAGACACCGTGGTGCATGAGGAGAATCCCCTCCAGAGCCTGCCAGTCGATCCCTTCGGTCAGCTCTCTGACGGTCCGGGCCAGTTCGAAACCGGGCATAACGTAATCGACGATCAGCATCCCTTCGCCGTAGAGCTTCTCCAGCCGCCGCCGTCCGTCAGGGGTGTTGGAGATGGTCACCACCGCATCGGCATGGGTATGATCCACGTAGGCAAAGGGGATCAGGGCATGGAGGATCGCTTCGATGGAGGGATTGGGGGCGTTGGGGTCACGGAGGGCTTTTCGCTGCAGCGCTACCATCTCCGTATCGCTGAGTTGCTCCCTCTGTGCCATCTCCAGTAGAGCCTCCATCGCCACGGGGGCGAATCCGGCGGCTTCGATGGTGTCCAGGTTCCAGCCGCTGCCTTTGACATAGAGGGTGTCGTCGATCTTGACGGAGGTGTTGCCCCCGCCGTGGAGGACCAGGTCGGGTTCCCGCCCCAGGAGACGGGAGGTATAGACCCGCAGTTCCAGCGGGGAGAGTCTGGCGGCGACCTGGGGGTCGAAACGGTTGAGCATGGCGGGTTCCTCCCTTGGCTGGATATACCCCTATTGTAGCATGAGGGTGGATGGGGCATGTTCGTTGACTGACTCCGGGCTTTCTCTTCAGGAGAAAGCGATCGGATCCGTAAAGTTCTGAGAAGTGGAGTGCCGTTGGATTCCGGAGGATCAGCCTTCGGCGGCCTTCTCTTTGACGAAGGCCTCCATCTCGTTCACGATGGGTTCGATGGGGCGCTCGCCGTCGATGATCTTGAGCAGTCCCTTTTCTTTGTAGAAGGCTTCGATCTCGGGCAGGGGGTCGAGGTAGATCTTCATCCGCTGATAGAAGACCTCTTCGTTGTCGTCGCTGCGCTTGACCTCGGCCTCTTCGGCCCGGCCCAGGATCCGTTCTTTGGCTACCGCTTCGCTGACCCGGACTTCGATGACCGCCTTGAGCTCTACGTCCTTCTCGTTTTTCAGGATCTCGTCCAGGGCTTTCATCTGCTCGGTGCTGCGGGGGAAGCCGTCGATAAGGATGATATCTTTGGGCGCGTTCTTGACAGCGTTGATGATGGTATCGATGACGATATTGAGGGGGACCAGGGCTCCTTTGGAGATGTAGCTTTCGATCTCTTTGCCCAGCTCGCTGCCGCTGGCGACCTCCTGGCGGAGCATCTCGCCGGTGGAGTAGTGGACGACGGTGTCGGGATTGCGCTCGGCGATGATCTCCGCGTCGGTGGTCTTGCCGGAACCGGGGGCTCCGATGATGAGGAAGAGTTTTTTTGCCATGGTTTTATCCTTTGTTTTAGTCACTGGTCATTGGTCACTGGTCATTGGGTTGGAAGCATCTCCCCAATGACGAATGACCAATGACTAATGACCGAAAGAGCGACGCTCTTTCCCTACTCCGCCGTCGGGCGCTGCCGCAGGCGGATATGGAGCTCTTTGAGCTGCTCGGGATCGACGGGACTGGGGGCCTGGGTCAGGAGGCATTGGGCCCGCTGGGTCTTGGGGAAGGCGATGACGTCCCGGATGCTCTCGGTACCGGCCAGGAGCATGATCATCCGGTCGAAGCCCATGGCGAAGCCGCCGTGCGGGGGTGCGCCGTACTCCAGGGCCTCCAGGAGGAAGCCGAACTTCTCCTGTGCCTCTTCGTCGCTGATGCCCAGGAGCTTGAAGACCTCTCTCTGGATCTCGGGTTTGTGGATACGGATCGACCCTCCGCCCAGCTCGGTGCCGTTGAGGACCAGGTCGTAGGCGACCGATTTCAGATCCTCCACCTCGTCGTAATCCAGTCCGCCTTTTTCGTTGAGCTTGGGCATGGTGAAAGGGTGGTGGAGGGCTTTGAGTTTGCCCTCTTCGACTTCGAACATGGGGAAATCGACGATCCAGACGAATTTGAACTCATCCTCGGGAACAATCTCCATCAGCTCTGCCAGGTAGAGGCGGAAGCGGCCCATATAGTCCAGGACCACCTTCTTCTCCCCGGCACCGAAGAAGACCACGTCGCCCACCTGCAGCTCGCAGCGCTCGACGATCGCCTGCAGGTCCTCCTCGGTGAAGAACTTGGTCAGTGGTCCTTTGAGCCCCTCTTCCTTCATCTGGAAGTAGCCCAGCCCCTGGGCGCCGAACTTGCGGACATAATCTTCGAAGCCCTTCATCTGGCGCTTGGAGAAGATGTTGTCGCCGTTGGGGACTTTGAGGGCTTTGATGCGGTTCTTTTTGGGGGATCTGGCGATGGTGCTGAAGATCTCGTTGTCACAGCGCTCGAAGATGTCGATCACGTCCACCATCTCCAGGCCGAAACGCAGGTCGGGCTTGTCGGAGCCGTACTTCTCCATCGCTTCGTCGTAGGTCATGCGGGGGAATTGGGATGGGAGCTTCTCCCACTGGCCGCAAGCGGCCCAGATATCCCGGATCAGCCGCTCGGCCACCTCGATCACCTTCTCCTGGTCGCAGAAGCTCATCTCCACGTCGATCTGGGTGAACTCGGGCTGGCGGTCGGCCCGCAGGTCCTCGTCGCGGAAACATTTGGCGATCTGGAAATAGCGGTCGAAGCCGCTGATCATCAGCAGCTGCTTGAAGAGCTGGGGAGACTGGGGCAGGGCGTAGAACTCCCCGGGCCAGACCCGACTGGGGACTAGGTAGTCTCTGGCCCCTTCGGGGGTGGATTTGGTGAGCACCGGTGTCTCCACCTCCATGAAGCCCAGCTCCGCCAGGGAGTTGCGGGCGGCGATGGCCGCCTGGGAGCGGAGGCGGAAGATCTGATGCATCTTCGGCGTCCGCAGATCGAGATAGCGGTATTTGAGCCGGATCTCCTCGTTGACCTTCGCGTCGCCCAGGTCGAAGGGCATCGGCTTGGAGCTGTTCTCGATCTTCAGCTCGCTGACGACGATCTCCACCTTGCCGGTCTTGAGATTGGGGTTCTCCAGCCCTTCGCCCCGGGCTCTGACCTTGCCGGTGGCGATGAGGACATACTGGTCCCGGACCTGGTCGGCGATGCGGTGGGCCGCTTCGCTGTCGGCGGGATCGCAGACGAGCTGGACGATCTCCTCCTTGTCCCGGAGGTCGATGAAGATGACCCCTCCATGGTCGCGGCGGCTGGCGACCCAACCGGCGACGGTCACTTCCTGACCGATGAGTTCTTCGGTGATTTCATCACAGTAATGGGTTCTCACAGTGTTTCCTGATGCTAAGAATTTGGCGCGATTATAGCGCAAAGGGGCTGAAAGGAGAGGGCGCACAGCCCTCGATCAGAGCTCGGTCTCCATAGGAGGGATGGCCTCTTCCAGCTCCGGTTCGTCGCTGGGGCGCCCTTTGGGGAGGAGAAGATTGAGCAGGATCCCGGTAATGGCTCCCAGGCCGATCCCGCTGAAGGCCACCCCGCCGAAATCGAAACTCATCCCCCCGATGGCGAAGACCAGGATCAGGGAGACGATGATCATGTTGCGGGGTTCGCTGAGGTCGGTCCGGGCGTGGACCAGGGTGTTCATCCCCACCGAGGCGATGACGCCAAAAAGCAGCAGCAGGATCCCGCCCATAACCGGGACGGGGATGGTCTGGAGAAAACCTCCCAGCTTCCCGAAAAAGGCCAAAACGATGGCGAAGATCGCCGCCCAGGTCATGATGGCGGGGTTGAAGGCCCGGGTGATGGTGACGGCGCCGGTGACCTCCGAGTAGGTGGTATTGGGCGGTCCCCCCAGGAAGGAGGCGGCGCTGGTGGCCAGTCCGTCACCCAGCAGAGTCTTGTGCAGGCCCGGCTTTTTCAGGTAGTCCTCGCCGGTGACCCGGGAGATGGCCAGCATATCGCCGATATGCTCCACTGCCGGGGCGATGGCGATGGGGAGGATGTAGAGGATCGCCTCCCAGTTGAGTTCGGGGGTGACGAAGGAGGGGACAGCGAAGAAGGGGGCTTTGTGGATCGGACCGAAATCGACGATCCCGAAGAGCAGGGCGACGCCGTAGCCGACCGCCAGTCCGATGAGGATCGGCAGCAGCCGGATCATTCGTCGGCCCAGCAGGGTCGCCAGGATCGTCGCGGCGAGGGTGATCATGGAGACGGTGATGGCGGTGCCGAAGGGGACCAGGACCGTTTTGCCGTCGCCGGTGTGGCCGGTGGCCATGTGGACCGCTACGGGCGCCAGGATCAGACCGATGGTCATGATGACCGGTCCGGTGACCACCGGCGGCAGGAGCTTGAGGATAAAATCACTCCCCCGCAGGCGGATCAGCAGGCTCAGCAGACCGTAGAAGAGTCCGGCAGCCACCAGACCGCTCAGCGTCCCGGCGATCCCCCACTTCTGCACGCCGTAGATGATGGGCGCGATGAAAGCGAAGGAGGAGGCGAGAAAGATGGGCGGAACCTTGGGCCGGGTGGTGAGCTGGAAGATCAGGGTCCCCAAGCCGGCGGTGAAGAGGGCGACATTGGGATCGAGACCCGTGAGGATCGGCACCAGGACCAGGGCCCCGAAGGCGACGAAGAGGAACTGAAGGCCTACCAGAGCATCCCTCGCTCTGAAGCGGTAGTCGGTCGGATTCATCGGTACTCCTTGCAATGGATGGAAGAGGACTCGGTGGAGTCAAGCGGTGAAAAGGGACGTTCGGAGCATTTTATCACATACATTTTAAGGAAGAATCGGTGATAATCAATCCAATAATAGTTAGGAGGACCCCCCATGAAGAATCTCCATCTCATCGAACATCCGCTCATCCGACACAAGCTCTCGCTGCTGCGGGACAAGAGCACGCCCATGCACGAGTTCCGCCGGCTGCTGGACGATATCGGTCTGCTGATGACCTACGAAGTGACTCGGGAGCTGGAGTCGGTGCCGGTTGAGGTCGAAACCCCGGTGGGCACGGCAGAGTGCAACCGTCTGGCCAAACCGCCGGTCCTGGTGACGATCCTGCGGGCGGGGATCGGAATGCTGGGCTCCTTTATGCAGATGCTGCCGGAGAGTCCGGTGGGGTTCCTGGGGATGCAGCGCAACGAAGAGACCCTGCAGCCCGAGAGCTACTACTCCAAGATCCCCTCTGCCGCACGGACCCATCCGGTGATCCTGATCGATCCCATGCTGGCGACAGGAGGCTCTGCATCCGCGGCGGTGGCCCATCTGGAGTCCCACGGAGTGAGGGAGATCGTTTTTGTCTGTCTGGTGGCGGCGCCCGAGGGGGTCCAGGCCCTCAACCGCTCCCATCCCGATCTGCAGATCTACGCCGCGGCCCTGGATGACCGGCTCAACGAGCACGGCTATATCGTCCCGGGACTGGGCGATGCGGGAGACCGGGTCTTCGGCACCGGAGCGGACGACATCCGGTAGTGCGACTACTCCCAGGAGAAAGTTTTCGCAGGTCAGAAAAGAATTTCCGGGTCGTTGGCCTCTGCCACACTTAATTTATAGATATCCTTGATTTGTCCGATGTGTATAGGTTCTTCCCGTGCTTCCTGCTTCCGGGAACCGGATTCACTCCTATCCCGAAGGAGCTGAAAGGATTGAACGTAAAGCGATTCTCACATTTTTGATACAATCACGTAGATCAACTTCCGCAGGATTTGTCATGAACAGTTACTATCGGGTCTTCGGCACACTTTTTCTGCTCTACGCGCTGGGGTGGAGCATCGCCCAGAGTTTTTGATGCAGGGGATGCTAATGTCCAAAGCGGTTCGACTCAACGGCAAAAAGATCAAACGTTTCGCGCGACGTCCCTGGCTGCTCTATCTTTTCCTGCTTCCGCTCTTTTTTTCCGTCGCCGCCTCCCTTTTCGAGGCGGAATACGGTCGCTTTCTCGTAAAACTGGGTCTTTTTGCGCTTTTTGCGGGAAGTGTGACGCTGATCGACAGAGGTTTGAGCGAAGGTCACAGGTATGAGGAAGCGGTCATCTGCAAAGCCCCTTTTCCTTACAAAAGTGTCGGCGCACTCACTCTGGGAATCACAGTTTTCCTGCTGGCGTTTCTCGTGGACGGGGCAGGGGTTTTCCGGAGCCTCTTTCTCGCTGTCTTGACGAGTGCCGGGGTTCTGCTCAATTACGGTCTTGATCCCCGGCGGGACAAACTCCCCCGAAACAGCGGCGTCGAACCCGAACTGCTGCTGAAAAGCCTGAACGAGGCGGAAGCGACACTGGCAGA
>JALWZI010000090.1 GCA_027002755.1 Campylobacteraceae bacterium
GGAGGCGGAGTTTCAATCCCGCATTTGCGGGACTGAAGTCCCGCCTCCGAGAAGTGATCGAAGTTGTTTGTCGATGGATCCCGCAGTGCTATGCGGGTAATGACGCTCCAAAAGAGCATCGGAAGGGGATGTTATTTCTCTTCGGGGCAGAGTCCCTGACCTTTGGCGGCGACCAGGATCTCGTCCAGATGGATCGCCCGCTCTTCATCGGGATCGTCCTCCCGGCTTCGGCATTTTCCGCAGGCGGTGCCGGCATCGGTAGCGTCCATCAGGGACTCCAGATCGCAGTTGCCTTCTTTGATCGCTTTGAGGATCTCTCCGTATTTGACATCCATGCACTCGCAGACCACATAGATATCCTCCACTTCTTCCAGTACGCTCATCTTCTATCCTTTCTCATCTTTTTTGGGTTCTGTAATTCTAACGCCTCCAGCATAGCCAAAAAGCGACCGGAGTTGCAATCCCGGATCCTCACTCCGCCAGTTTCATCCTCGCCAGGAGACCCGCGGTGGTGGTATAGCCGGTCTCGACAAATTTGAGTCGTCCCTCGGCATCGTAGATCAAAGAGGTGGGATAGGTGGTGATCCTGAAGCGTTTGGCCAGGGTGCCGTAGGGGTCGTTGAGTACGGGGTAGCTGATCCTGCGTTCGCGCATCCAGGTCCGGATCTCCTCGGGACTGCCGCTGTTGACGGCGACAGTGAGGACAGGATAGCGGAGGGCGACCGCCTCGATATTGCCGGCCTCCTGGCGGCAGACCGGGCACCAGGTCCCCCAGAAGTGCAGGAGGAAAGGACGCCCCTCTTTTCGCAAGGTGTCGATGTTTTGGCCCTCCAGGGTCTGTCCGGAGAGTTTTGGGAGACGGGTCTCATCGATCTTGGGAGCCCGCCAGAAATTCAGAAGGGTCGAGAGGACAAAGAGGATCAGAACGAAGAGAAGGGCCTCTTTTCCCCAGCGCCACAAGGTGGATTCGGACTTCATGAATCTGCTTTTTATGGGGGTTGTTTTGGGAATTATAGCTATAATTTAATCGTCAGTGCTATTGCAAGCGGACGGAGTATTCGGAGAAAAAGGAGAGAATGATGAGTCATGAGGCGACGATGATGTCAACGTCGATGCCCCTCTACCTGATGATCGGTGGTGGAGTATTGATCGTGATACTGATCTATCTGCTGGTGAGGATGCGCCGTGGCGAGACCTCGGCGGAGCGTCCACAGAGATCTCCGGGGGAGACGAAGAAAGAAGTGGCGGAAGCACCAGCACCGCAACCGGAGCCTGCCGGGATACAAGAGGCGAAACCGGAAAAGGCGCCGGAGCCTCCCCGGCGGGAAGCGGTCGGAGAAGGAGTGCCGGTCTACGAAAAACCGATCCCGGAGACCGAGGGGATCGATCGGGGAAGTTTCGCCGATTTCGCCGGGAGCCGGATCCTGGCCGTCGACGACAACCCCCTCAATCTCAAGCTGATCGAACGGCTGATGGAGGGATCGGGGATCGTGATGGAGACTGCGTCGGACGGAGCGGAGGCGCTGGAGAAGCTCCGGGCTCCCGGTGCCCGCTACGATCTGGTACTGATGGATGTCAATATGCCGGGGATGGACGGATTGGAGTGTACCCGCCGGATCCGACAGGACAGCCGGCTGCGGGAGACTCCGGTCCTGGCGCTTACGGCCTCCACGGAAAAGGACGAAGTGGAACGTATCCTGGAGAGCGGAATGAACGGCTACCTGGACAAACCTCTGGTCCTGGGGAAGCTTTTCAGTGCCTTCAAGCTCTTCACCGGTCGCTCCCGCCAACCCAGGCAGGCCAGGGTGATGGTCGCCAACAAGGGGCGTGACGACCTGGTGACCAACCCCGAGGTCCTGGATATCCGGGGAGGGATCGAACATACCAACAGTGACGAGACACTCTACCGGGCACTGTTGGATGAGTTTCTCCGGGAGTATCCGGAGTGCGACCGTCACTATCGGGAACTGGTAGAGGCCGGAAAATACGAAGAGCTTCATCGTCTCATGGTCGATCTGGACGGCCTGACGGGAACCCTGGGAGCGATGGAACTCTACCGCCTGGTGGACCGGATCAAGCAGATCCTGGAGAAAGGGACCTACACTCTGCTGGAGGACTACGGTCCGGAGTGTCACGAAGCCTTCCAGCGCTTCCGTCGGGAGGCCCGACGCTATCTGGTGGCCTGAAACCCCCCTTTCCCCACTGCCGGGGAGGCAACTCCTCCAACTTCTGTATAATACGCGAAAACTTCACCCGTAATCCAAGGAACATCTCTATGCTTTCAACCGTCAATCTGACCCAGCGCTACGGCAAGCGCGTCCTGTTCGAAAAGATCAACCTTACCCTCGACCCCGGCAAGCGCTACGGCCTCATCGGTGCCAACGGGGCGGGGAAATCTACCTTCATGAAGATCCTGGCCGGCGAGATCGAACCCAGCGAAGGGGAGGTGCAGATCCAGCCCGGCGCCAGGCTGGGGATGCTGGGGCAGAACCAGTACGCCTTCGAGGAGTTTACCCTCAAGGACGCGGTACTCTACGGCAACAAGCGCCTCTACGAAGCCCAGAAGGAGAAGGAACGCCTCTACATGGAGGGGAACTTCGATGACGACAAGGTCAACGAACGCCTGGGCGAGCTGGAGATGATCTGCGTCGAGGAAGATCCCACCTACGAGAGCGACGTGCGGATCGAAAAGCTCCTGACGGCCCTGGGCTTTCCGGTGGAACAGCACGACGATCTGATGAGCTCCCTCACCGGCGGGGACAAGTTCAAGATCCTGCTGGCCCAGGTGCTCTTCCTCAAACCTGACATCCTGCTGCTCGACGAGCCCACCAACAACCTGGATATGGAGACCATCGCCTGGCTGGAGGAGGAGCTACGGCGCCATGAAGGAGTACTGGTGGTGATCTCCCACGACCGGCACTTTCTCAATGCGGTGACGACCAATATCCTGGATCTGGACTTCCAGACCATCCGGGAGTTCACCGGCACCTACGACGACTGGTACATCGCCGCCAACCTGATGGCCAGGCAGGCGGAGATGGAGCGGAACAAGAAGCTCAAGGAGAAGGAGGAGCTGGAGAAGTTCATCGCCCGCTTCAGTGCCAACGCCTCCAAAGCCAAGCAGGCCACCAGCCGTCAGAAACAGCTGGAGAAACTGGATATCCAGGAGATCAAACTCTCTAGCCGCCGGGATCCTTCGATCCTCTTCAAGCCCAACCGGGAGATCGGCAACGAGGTCCTGGAGGTGGAGCGCCTGGCCAAGAGCTACGGGGATCACAAGGTCTTCGAAGATCTGAGCTTCAAGGTGGAAAAAGGGGACAAGATCGCCCTCATCGGCGGCAACGGGGTGGGCAAGACCACGCTGCTGGAGATCCTCATGGGCAACCTGGAGCCCGATGCGGGGCGGGTCAAGTGGGGTCAGACGGTCCATACCACCTATTTCCCCCAGAACACCACCGAGATCGTCAAGGGGGAGGAGAAGCTCTATCAGTGGATCCAGAACCACAACCAGAAGTGGCACATCGACGAGATCCGCAAGTGCCTGGGACGGATGCTCTTCAGCGGTGAGGAGCAGGAGAAGCAGGTGGATGCCTGCTCCGGTGGAGAGAAGCACCGGATCATGATGTCCAAGATGATGATGGACGACGCCAACTTCCTGGTCCTGGACGAGCCCGACAACCACCTGGACCTGGAGGCGATCGTCGCCCTGGGCGAAGCCCTGCACAAATACGAAGGGGGCGTCATCTGCGTCACCCACGACCGGGAACTCATCGACGCCTTCGCCAACCGGATCCTCAAACTGCACGAAGATGGAACGTTGACCGACTTCCGGGGGAACTACGAGGAGTTTATTGAGAGTGAGAGTAACTAGGAACTAGTAACTAGGAATGAGGAATTGTGGGGCGTCGCTTTGCGACGCGATTTTTGGAGGCGGGAATTCATTCCCGCCTACTTTCTGGTGAATGATGAGTGGTGAATGGTGAATGATTTTGGTTTGCGTTGCTTTGCAACGCTTATATTCAAAAGACAAAGAGGGGTGAAGCCCCGTTCAAACGACAAACGACGAATTCATCAATGATGTCCCCTGAAACTCTCCGCCACTGCCTCGATCTCCTTCGTGCCGACTATCCCAACTGGGATGCCCCGGCGAAGCGTTTCGAAAACGCCTATCACCGCACCCCCTATACGATCCTTATCTCCACCCTTTTGAGCTTTCAGACCCGGGACGAGGTGACGCTGGAGGCGGGGCGGCGGCTTTTTGCCCTGGCGCAGACCCCCCAGGCGATGCTGGAGCTGAGCGAAGCGCAGATCGCCGAGGTGATCTATCCGGTGGGCTTCTGGCGCAAAAAGGCCGCGTCGGTCCTCGAGGTGAGCCGGGTACTTCTGGAGCGCCATGGCGGGGAGGTGCCCCAAACCCTGGAGGAGCTCACGGCCATCAAAGGGATCGGCCCCAAAACCGCCAAGATCGTCCTGGAAAACGCCTACGGGGCTTCGGTGGCGGCGGTGGATACCCACGTTCACCGGATTCTCAATCTCCTGGGTGCTGTCGAAACCGGTACCCCCGAAGAGACGGACCGGGTCCTGGGAACCCTCCTGGAGCCGGAGGAGCTCCGGGGGCTCAACAAGCTCCTGGTGAGCTTCGGTCAGACCATCTGCCGTCCCCGACATCCCGACTGCATCCGCTGTCCCATTCGCTCCTGCTGTCCTGTTCCCAAATAGATAGAACTAATAATTATTATCAGTTTTTGTAAAACTCTTTCGACTATAATATCTCCAGACCGATTTCAACTTTCAACCTAAGGAGTTATCCATGAAAAAGAGTCTTTTCCTGATCTCCCTGGCAGCGGCCACGGCACTGAGCGCTGCCGAGGCTGTCCCTGCCCAGGATTCCAAAGCGGTCGCCATGGAGGGCGTCAAGTACATCAAGATGCTTGGCAAAGAGCTCAAAGGCAATCTGGTCAAGCACCTCAAGGAGGATCCCACCGGGCTCCAGGCAGCCTACTTCTGTGCCAAAAGCGCTGAGGATCTGACCAAAAAGGTCAACGAGAAATTCCCTCCCAACGTCCTCGTACGCCGTACCGCACTGAAGTATCGCAATCCCAAGAACAAACCCGATGCTACCGATACGAAGGTGATGGAGAAGATGATGGCCGAGATGAAGGCCGGGACCTTCAAGAAGAAGCCGATGGTGGTGAAAGTGGGAGAGGCCAAACGGGTCTATGTGCCTCTGATCGCCGAAAAGGCCTGCCTCAAGTGCCATGGTCCCGCGGAGAAGATCGATCCCAAAGTGCGGGAGACCATCGCCAAGAAGTATCCCAATGACATGGCGACGGGATTCCACGAGGGGGATCTGCGGGGCGTCATCGTCGCTGAGATCACACCTCAGAACTGAGTTTTATCTCGTTCTCGACCTTTCTGTCGGGAACAGAGTTGCCGGTTGTTCCATGTGCTGCCGGCATCCAGTCGAAATCGTTCAGCAAAAGAACCGGGAATTCATTCCTGCCCTCCAGGCCTGAAAATGAGCCAACTCCTTCTTCCATCCCCTATAATAAAATGTCAATATGAAATATATTTCCAATAATTTATTGTCAATATGAAATAATACTTCCATAATGGAGGCGAACAATGGGAAAAGAGATCCTGCGACAGCTTGACCGCCTCGACGAGGAGGTACACAACCGACTGACCCACTACCGTTTCAACCGCCGGATCGAGGGAGATGAGCGCTATCGCAAGGGGCGGATCGCCGCTTTGAGCTGGCTGGCAGCGCTCTGTGAGCACTACCGCCGAAAGGCCGAGGCGATCCCGACGGAGATGGAGGAGAGCCTGGAGCGGGAGCTGGGCAAGATCCGGTGGCTGGAGCCCTCGCCCTATCGGCAGGGGATCGAGGATGCGGTGCGGGAGTTTCGCCGGCTGCTCCGGGAGGCGTGATGTTCCTGCATATCGACATCGACAGCTTTTTCGTCTCGGCGGAGCGGAGCCGGGATGCGGCGCTGCGGGGCGTGCCCGTGGCGGTGGGGGGCCGGAGCAATCTGGAGATCTTCTCCACCCGCCGCACTCACATCCGTCTCATGGACGAGAACCATGGCGCTTTCGTCGCTCCGGTCTTCTACAGTGACCGTCGCAAAACTTTTCGGGAGCATTTCATCGACCATATCGACGGGCGGGAGAAGATCCGGGGGATCGTCACCACCTCCAGCTACGAGGCCAGAGCGCGGGGGGTGCGTACCGGGATGCCCCTGGCCCAGGCCCTGCGCCTCTGCCCCGAGCTGATCGTGCTGCCCAACGATATGCTCTTCTACCATCAGCTCTCCCACGCCCTGGCCGGATTTCTGGCCCGGGAGATCCCGGCGGTGGAGCAGTTCAGCATCGATGAGTTTTTCGGGGATCTGCATGGCTGGATCCCGCCCGGGGAGGCGGAGGGTTTCGCCCGGGAGCTTCAGCGGCGGATCTTTCGGGAGTTTCACCTGCCGGTCTCCATCGGCATTGCCAGGAGCAAGTGGACCGCCAAACTGGCCACGGAATATGCCAAACCCTACGGGGTGCTGAAAGTGGAGGATGTGGAGGCTTTCATCCGGGAGATTCCCATTGACAAGTTCCCGGGCATCGGCCGGGGCTACCGCCGGCGGCTGGAGGAGCGGGGGGTGCATACTCTAGGGGAGCTGATCCCGATGCGGCGGCTTTTCGAGAGCTGGGGGGTCCCGGGGCGGCAGCTCTATCGCCGGATCCTGGGGATCGACGGCGAGGGGATCGCCCGCCGCCCCTCCCGCCAGTCGGTGGGGATCAGCCGCACCTTCGACCCCATTGATGAACCGGAGGAGCTCCGCCGCCGGATCATGGTGATGGCCAGACACGTGGCTTATATCACCCAGAAACTGGGCGCCAACCCCACCCGATACTCTCTGAGGATCCGCTATCTCCAGAACCTGCGGGCCAAGGGGGCGGTGCGGGTGGATCGGATCTTCAGCGAAACCCTCTACAAGGCGGAGCTCTCCCGCCTCTTCGACCGGATCCACCGCCCGGGAGAGGGGGCGATCAAACTGGCCCTCTCGGTCTCGGACTTCACCCATCTCCATCCCCGGACCCTCTCC
>JALWZI010000091.1 GCA_027002755.1 Campylobacteraceae bacterium
CCTCGATTTGGACCGCAAGCGGGGCGACGGAGCCCGCAAGACCCTCACCCGGACCATAAAGGTGGTCCGTCTGGCCCACAACCTTTTCGTCACCGAAGCCAACCTTCGCCGGGCCCTGGCACTGATGCGGGAGCTGATGGTCAAACACGGCTATCTCGATATCCGCCTCTTCAAAGCGGAGACGGGGATGAGCCGAAAATACTGCATCGCCTATCTGGAGTATCTGGATCGGCAGGGAGATGTGGTCCGAGAAGGGGAGCGGCGCCTTCTTCGTTTTGGAACGGGAAATGAGTAAGGGAGTATAATTCCATCGACTATCAAAGGATTTTTGATGAAAGAGATCACAATGGAGACAAAAATCTCCGAACTGCTCAACGACTATCCGGGGATGAAAGAGACGCTCATCGCCATCAATCCCAAATTCAAAAAACTCAACAATCCCGTTTTGCGCCGTACCCTGGCCAAGGTCGCCAGCATCAAACAGGCGGCGATCGTCGGAGGGATGGAGCCGCTGGAGCTTCTCAACCGACTGCGTGAATCGGTCGGCCAATCGCCGGTAGAGGTAGCGGGAGAGACGGTGGCGACACAGGAAGCAAAGGAGAAACCCGCCTGGGTATCCGGAGAGCCCGAAGAGACCCTGGATGCGAATGCCCTGCTGGATAGTGAGAAGAACCCTCTGGCCGAAGCCAACAAAGCCCTCAAGAGGATCGGTGAGGCAGAATTCATCGCACTGCACTCCGATTTCAAACCCGAGCCGCTCATCGAGGAGTTCCAGAAGGCGGGGCGTGAGGTCTATTGTGAGCAGAAGGGGGAGAACGAGTTTGTTACCTTTGTGAGAAAATAGCGTTGCGAGTTGAATGCTGAGTGCTGAGCATGCAGCTGGAAGAAAACTATCGACTAGAGACTAATAGAGACTGATTTGGCGAGAGGGGGAAGGAGTCGAACCTCCCTCCGGCCGGTCATCCGGCCGGACAGACGGGTTTGAAGCCCGCGGCGCCCACCGGGACGCATCCCCTCCGCTGAAGACAAGCAGGAACGGAAGTTATTCTACAAGGTTTACTCTAAAAGAGAGGGCTTTGGGGATTGACCAGCAGCCAGGCCCCTATGGCGAAGGCGACGGCGGCAACAAGCCGCTTGATAATGATCCCGATCTGGTTGCCGATCTGGCAGGAGCTGCATTGACGATATTTTTTGGCTTCGTACTGGGCGTAGATGAAATAGACCACCAGCAGCGCCAGGACGAAGGGAAAGGCGAATTTGTCGAAGGCGTAGATCTTCGAGACTGTTTCGTTGGACCAGTGAAAGAGTCTCGCCGCCAGGGGGGTCAGCAATGAGAGCCCCATGAAAAACAGGACTTTGTCGGTGAAACTGGTGATGTAATCCTTGCGGCTGAAGGTAGGGCAGACATCACCGGTCATCGGCATGAGCCCCTTGCCGGCCAAGGCTTCGAGGACCTTTTCCCGATAGTGCTTGTCCACCCGATCCAGGGGCGTGCCTCCGGCGAGGAAGTCCATCTGCTGCTGGATCAGTGCCGCCAGTTCGCGGTCTTCGACCTTGAGGCTGTGCGGCGTACCGTTGCGGTCTTCGTAGAGGAGGCTGATCTTTTCATAGCGGGGAACGGTGAGCTCGATATCGGGGTAGTAGGAGGTGGTCTCGTTGTGCTCGAAACGGCCCTCTTTTTTGAGGATGCGGGGGTTGATCAGTTCCCAAAAGCTGCCGTCCTCTTTTTTGATGACGACGATATTGAAAGGGTGGGCCACCTGCATTGCTGTCAGGGCGTCGAGACCATGTGCCTCCATCGTCTCTTCGATATCGCCCAGAAGGCGGGGAAGGCTCTCATCCTTGAAGTCCCGCACGTCGGCACAGGAGAGAATACGATCATCGGGATAGACGACGAGTTCTTTGACCATGAAAGCCCCTTTATCGGAAATACTTTTGTGATCGATCCCTGATGGATGGATGACAAAAATATTTTAAGGGCTGGAATAAAAACGGAGTGGTGGGTCGGAGGCTCGGAACGGAGCTTCCGAAGCA
>JALWZI010000092.1 GCA_027002755.1 Campylobacteraceae bacterium
GCGTTGCTCGTCGATCCGATGCTCCGCCAGAGCGGTCGTGCTCTTGGTGGGCGTAATGTAGATGCTCACCCGGGAAGGATCGATATGGTCTTTGGTCAGCAGTTGGGAGATCGCCGCCGGAAGGGTTGCCGCGAGGGGGCTGAAGATCCCGGACAGGAGGAGGAAGAGCAGCGCCAGGGTTCGGATCATCCCTCCAACTCCCGGTAGGCTGCGCCGAGCCGCCGCATCGCCTCTTCGAGATTGGTCCGGGAGGTGGCGACATTGAGCCGCATGAAGCCGCTGCCCGCTTCGCCGAAACCGATCCCTGGATTGAGGGCCAGATGTGCCCTGTCGACAAAGAAGTGCTGCAGTGCCTCATCGTCCAGTCCCAGTTCCCGGCAGTCCAGCCAGATCAGATAGGTCGCCTCCACAGGAAGGGGGCGGATCTTCGGTGTTTGTTCCTGCAGAAAACCGCGGACATAGTCGATATTCTCCCGGTAGATCTCCAGCATCGCCTCCAGCCAGGCTTCACCGCCCCGATAGGCCGCTTCCAGTGCGACGATCCCGAAACAGTTGCCGTTGTCCAGCCCCGCCCGCTCGTGGGCCGCCAGATAACGCCGTCGCAGCGAATCGTCGGGGATAATGGCATAGGAGGTGTTGAGGCCGGCGATATGGAAAGTCTTGGAAGGGGCGTGAAGCACCAGGCTCCGCTCCTCCATCCCCGGCAGGGTGGCAAAAGGACGGTGGGGCCGATCGTAGACGATGTCGCTGTGGATCTCGTCGGAGACGACGATCAGATCGTGCATCTCGGCGATCTGCGCGATCTGTTGCAACTCCGTTTCACTCCAGGCCCGGGTGCCGGGGTTGTGGGGGGAGCAGAGCAGGAGCAGCTTCGCCTCGGCCGCTTTGGTCTCCAGGTCTTCGAAATCGATTCGACAGCCTCTCTCTTCCACGATCAGCCGATTCTCCAGGAGTCGGCGTTTATGGCGGCGGACCGCTTTGAGAAAAGGAGGGTAGATGGGAGTTTGAACGATCACCCCGTCTCCGGGCTCGGTGTAGGCTTCGATGGCCAGATTGAGAGAGATCACCACCCCGTGCTCGGGAACGATCCACTCACGGCGGATCTCCCAGCCGAAGCGGCGGCGATACCAGTGGATTATGGCGTCGAAAAATCCTTCCCCGTACTCCGTATAACCGTAGACCGGATGCTCAGCCCGTTTTGCAATCGCCTCCCGAACGGTGCGGGGAGCACAGAAATCGCCGTCCGCCACCCAGAGCGGGATCAGATCCGAACGCCCGAAGCGCTCCTCGAGAGCATCCCACTTGCTCGATCCGCTCCCGCGGCGATCGACATAACAGGGCGTATCATCCTGATGTTTCAAATCGACCACCTCATCCGTGCGTGTCAAACTTCCGCACGCTATCATCTCTCAAAATGAAGGCGGGGGTCACCCGCCTTCCAAAACTCCTCATTCCTAATTCCTCATTCCTCATTCGTCAGATCGTTCCCTGCTCGTACATGGCCCGCATCTTCTCTTTCTCCTTCTCCCGCTTGCGCTTCTCTGCCTCTTTGGCCCGGAAAGCCTTCACATCGAAGCCCAGCCACATCAGCAACGGCGAAGCGATGAAGATCGAAGAGTAGGTTCCCACGATGATCCCCACCAGCATGGTGAAGCTGAAGCCGTAGATGATCTCCCCTCCGAAGAGGAAGAGCGAAAGGACCACAAAGAAGGTGGTCAGCGAAGTAAGCACCGTCCGGGAAAGCGTCCGGGTGATCGATTCATTGATGATCCCGGCCAGGTCGGGATCCTTGATCTTCTGCAGCCCCTCCCGGATCCGGTCGAAGACGATGATGGTGTCGTTGAGGGAGTATCCCAGCAGGGTCAGAAGCGCCGCCAGGATGTCCAGGTTGACCTCCACTCCCGCCAGGACGATCGCTCCCATGGCGATACTGACGTCGTGCACCAGCGCCAGGACCGACGCCAGAGCGAAGCGCCACTCGAAACGGACCGAAACGTAGATCAGGATGCCCAGGATCGCCAGGACCATGGCCATGAGTCCCTTCTCCTTGAGCTCGCTTCCGATCTTGGGGCCGACCATGTCGACGCGGCGGACTTCGAAGCTGCCGGTATCTTTGAGCATGGTCCGCACCTCGTCCCCCACATCCTTGCCCACGGATTTGGAGCTGCTCTTGGTGCGGATGACCACCTCGGATCGGCTGCCGAAATAGGTCACGGTGGCGTCTTTGAAGGCTTTGTGCCTGGCCAGATCCTCCCGGATCTTCTTCAGGGGCGCCTCTCCTTTGTATTTGAGCTGGATCAGGGTTCCCCCGGCGAAGTCGATCCCGTAGTTGAACCCTTTGGTAAAGATGAGCCCCCAGGAGAGCAGGACCAGCACCAGAGAGAGCAGGCCGAATTTCCGGCTCGCCCCCATGAAGTTGATCGGTTGTTTGTATCTGAACAGTTCCATATGCTCTCCTATGCCTTGATGCCGAACCAGAAGTTCAGCTTCTCCCGCCGGATCCTGCCCAGCAGAGCCTGATAGATGCCATGGGTCCCCAGGATCGCCGTCAGCATCGATGCCAGGATACCGATGCTCATCGTCAGGGCGAACCCTTTGATGGGGCCCGTTCCGTAAGCATAGAGCACCACCGCCGAGATCAGGGTCGTGACGTTGGCGTCCCAGATCGCGGTGAAGGCGTTGGCGTACCCCTCTTCGATCGCCTTGGGGATCGAGGCCCCTTCCCGCAGCAGTTCCCGGATCCGTTCGTTGATGATGACGTTGGCATCCACCGCCATCCCCACCGTCAGGACGATCCCCGCCATCCCCGGCAATGTCAGTGTCGCCCCGAAGAGCGCCATGACCGCCAGGATCAGGAAGAGGTTCGCCACCAGGGCCACATCGGCGATGAGCCCGGCCATCCCGTAGTAGATCACCATGAAGATGACCACCACGACAAAGCCCAGGACCAGAGCGATGGTGCTCTGACGGATACTGTCAGCTCCCAGACTGGGACCGACACTGCGCTTCTCCATGACGTAGACCGGCGCCAGCAGTGCTCCCGAACGCAGAGCGATGGCCACGTCGTTGGCCTCGTTGAGGGTGAAGTTCCCTGAGATTTGCCCCGATCCGCCGCCGATCCGCTCCCGGATCACCGGCGCGGAGTAGACCTTGTTGTCCAAGACGATGGCCATCCGTTTGCCCACGCTCTTGCCGGAGAAATCCCCGAAGATTTTGGCCCCTTCGCCGTTGAGCTTGAAGTTGATCACCGGCTGGTTGTTCCGGTCAAATCCCACTTTGGCGTCGGTAAGCATGGAGCCGTCGAGGATGGGGATCGCCTTGAGAAGATACTTCTCCTGGGGGTTCTTCACATCGGGGAGGATCACGTCGCCGTATTTCTTGGCTTCGGCAGGGCTCATGCTGTAGACCCGTGCCGCCCGATCCTCGTCCACCGCCATCATCTGCAGATGGGCCGCCCGGGCGATCAGCTCCCGGATCCGCTGCTCATCGGCGGGGGTTTTGATCCCGGGGACCTCCACCAGGATCTTGTCCTCTCCCTGTTTGGCGACGGTAGGCTCAGCCAATCCGAACTGATCCAGACGGTTCCGGATCGTGTCGACGGCCTGATCGATCGCCTGCTTTTTGGTCCGCTGGACCTCCTGAGGCGTCAGGGTGATCGTGAAGGTTCCCTGATCCTCCAGGATATTGACCCCGGTCAGCTCTTTTTTCAACAGCTCCTTGACCTTGGGGATGTCATCACTGTCCAGGACTTTGAAGGTCACCTTCTCTCCCTCCGCCGAGAGTTCGTCGATGACGATGTCGTTGTCCTCCAGAAGATACTTGACGGTCCCCGCGATGGACTTGAGACGGGATTTGATCGCTTCGTCGCTTTTGACCCCCAGGAGCATATGGAGCCCCCCCTGCAGGTCCAGGCCGAGGGTGATCTTCTTGCCGCTCTCGCTCTGGGTCAGCGAAGGGATCGAAAAGACCACCCCGAAGATGAGGGCGGCGATAAAGATCACCACCCGATAGTTGAGCTTCTGCATCACGGACTATCCTCAGGCAGTTTCGATTTTTCGGGCGACGTAACTGCGCTCCAGACGAACGACGGTGTCGTCGTTGATCTTGATCTTCAGATACTCCTCTTCGGGCTTGACCACCTCGGCGATGAGACCGCCGGCCGTGACGATACGATCGCCTTTTTTGAGAGAGGCCAGCATCTCCTTGTGAGCCTTCTGCTGTTTCTGCTGGGGACGAATGATCAGGAACCAGAAGATGACAAAGAGTAGAATAAGAGGCAGAAACTGTGCCAGTGCGCCTTGTGACATGGAGCATCCTTTGTGGAAAAAAATTTCGGACTATTTTAGCACTTCCATATTAACAGGGGGCTTGCTGACGGCCCTCGCCGGCTCCGCCTTCCTCTACCTGGCCCATTGGGGGCTGTCGAACCGCCTCCTCGAGAGCCTCCTGGCCCTCTGCTTTTTCGCCCTGCTCCTGAGCGGCGATCGCCGCCGCTGGTTCTGGAGCGGCTTCTTCCTCGGCCTGCTCTGGTTCCACTGGATCGGCATCAGTTTTCTCCACTACGGCCACCCCTGGGCCATCCCCTTCGTCGACCTCGCCATCGCCCTGATCTACGGCCTCTACTTCTGGATCACCGCCGTCATCGCCGAATGGATAGGCCAACGCATCGGTCATTGGACGAAAACTCCATCCAACTCATCTTCCATCTTCCATCTTCCATCTTCCATCCTGAAAAGCCTCGCCCTTTTAAGTATGAGCTATGTCCATCCTTTCGGCTTCGACTGGTTCAAGCCTGAACTCCCCCTCGTCCACAGCTGGTTCGGGGTGGGCAAACTCTCCTTCGCCGCAGTGCTGGCCGGGGTACTCCTGATCCTGACCGCCTTCCGGCTCCCCCGACGACAGAAGAGTTCCGGCAAAATTCTGCTCCCCATCGCTGCCCTCGTCTGCTTTCTTGCGGCACTGGATCTCCGTCAACCCCGGATCCTCTCCGGAGACCCGTCCGGCCGGATCGTACTGGTGACGACCCACGTCCCCGTCGATCTCAAATGGAACTCCGAGCATCTGGGTCCCCAGATCCGAACTGTCTTTGAAAAGATCGACGAGGCCATCCGTCGAAAGGCACAGCTGGTGATCCTTCCCGAATCGGTCCTGCCGCTCTTTCTCAATCGGGAGCCCTCCCTGCTGCAGCCGCTGCTGCAACGCTCCCGAAAGATCGACATCGTCCTGGGGGCCCTCTACCTCACCTCCGACCGGCAGAACCGGAACTCTGCCTACCTTTTCCATGATGGAAGCTACCGGGTCGCTGACAAAGCGGTCCTGGTCCCTTTCGGGGAGGCCAATCCCCTCCCCGACTGGGCGGGCCGATGGATCAACCGGATCTTTTTCGACGGGGCCCCCGATTACCGGCCCGCCGCCCACCCCGGCACCTTCACCATCGAGGGCAGAAAATACCGGATCGGCGTCTGCTACGAAGGGACCAGCGAACGGCTCTACACCGACCGGCCCAAGCGCCTGATCCTCCTGAGCAACAACGGCTGGTTCCACCCCTCCGTCGAACCGACGCTCCAGCGCCTGCTTCTGGAATATTACGCCCGAAAGTACGGGACCACGATCTGGCACAGCGTCAATATGGCGCCTTCCTATATGATTCAAGCGAAATGGTGATCTAGCCTAAAGCAAGCTTTAGGAAAAACTGCGTCATTCCAGACTCGATCCGGAATCCAGAGGCTGAACGGCTACAATGCAGTGGATTATCAAATGCGGGAATGAAACGATATCCATCCCGTTTTTCCAAGCTCAGACAACATAGTTTGGAAGGAGAGATTCAGCCCTGTATTGCGGGAATGAATTCCCGCTTCCTGTGAAACACTAATCCAATTTGTTCACTCCGCAGCACTTTGCTCTTTTTCAGCAAGCAAGCGCTCTTTGAGCACCCGCTTGAGGACCTTGCCCGTGGCGTTTTTTGGCAGCTCCTCCACCAGATGAAGCTGTCTCGGGATCTTGAAGTTGGCCAGATGCTCCCGGAGATAGGCCTTGAGCCGGATGAGATCCGGCGGACCCTGTTCCTCGTCGGGCTCGATATAGGCGACGGGGACCTCTCCGTTCTTCTCGTCGGGGATCCCGATGACGGCGCTGACGCCGACCCCCGGGAAGCTGTCGATCACCTCTTCGATCTCTCTCGGATAGATGTTGATCCCCTTGGAGATAATCAGATCCTTTTTGCGGTCGACGATGAAGAGATACCCCTCCTCGTCCATGTATCCCATGTCCCCGGTGCGGAGCCAGCCGTTGATGATGGTCTCCTCCGTCGCTTCCGGACGGTTGAGATACCCCTGCATGACATTGTCGCCTTTCAGAATGATCTCCCCCACCTCTCCTCTGGGCAGTTCCACCATGTTCTCGTCGACGATCTTGATCTCGTATCCGGGCATCGCCGGCCCCACGGAGCGCTCCTTCTGTTTGTGCAGCGGGTTGATGCAGACCGCCGGAGAGCTCTCGCTGAGCCCGTAGCCTTCCAGCATCTTTGCCCGGCGGAACTTCTGTGCCATGGCCGTCAGGGTTTTGTGCTGCAGGGCCGCAGCCCCGGAGACGAAGATGCGGATACGGTTGAAGAGCATGAAATACCAGGGGAGCCTGGCCTTGGCCAAAGCGTTGTAGACATCCGGGACCCCGAAAAAGATCGTCACCCGCTTGAGCAGCGCCTGTTTGAAGATGTTGCTGAAAGGCCGCAGGGAGGGGATGATCACGATCCCCGCCCCCACATAGAGCGGCAGGATCACCCCGATGGAGAAGGTAAAGGAGTGGAACATGGGCAGAAAGACGATGGTCCGGTCCCGGGCGGTGATATTGAAAAGCCGGGAACCGGACTCGGCATTGGAGAGGATGTTCTTGTAGCTGAGCATGGCCCCTTTGGGCTTGCCGGTGGTCCCGGAGGTGTAGAAGAAAACCGCCAGATCGTCCAGGGTCCGCATGACGGGTTTACAGGAGAGGCCCGCTTCCAGGGCCTCCTCGAAGGTCGTGTTGGCCTCGTTGGCCAGTCGCAACCC
>JALWZI010000093.1 GCA_027002755.1 Campylobacteraceae bacterium
CCCCATAACCAATAACCAATACACCAATGACCATAAGGCGAAGCCTTGATCCACAAACCCCGCGTCAAAGCCCCCGATCCCCATCTGATCGCCAAAACCGACGAGATTTTGAGGGTGCACGATCTCACCACCGTCTGCGAGGAGAGCGCCTGCCCCAACCGGACCGAATGTTACGCCCGCGGCACGGCGACCTTCATGATCCTGGGGGATACCTGCACCCGTGCGTGTCGATTCTGCAACGTCAAGACTGGGCGGGGACTTCCCCCCGATCCCGAAGAGCCTGAACGGATCGCGGCGGCGGTGCGGGATCTGGGGCTGCGCTATGCGGTGATCACCTCGGTGGATCGGGACGATCTGAGCGATTACGGATCGTCGCACTTCGCCGCCGTGGTCCGTGCGATTCGCGAACATGCACCGGAGGTGAAGATCGAGCTGCTCACCCCCGATTTCCGGGGAGACCAGACGGCCCTGGATACCGTGATCGCCGCCGGGCCCGACAAACTGGCCCACAACGAAGAGACGGTCCGCCGCCTCTCGCCGCAGATCCGCCCCCAGAGCGACTACGACCGCTCCCTGGAGGTGCTGCGCCATTACGCCGAGCGATTTGAGGGCCCCGTCAAAAGCTCACTGATGGCGGGGCTGGGGGAGACGACGGAGGAACTGCTGGAGACGATGGAGGATCTCTTCGCCGCCGGGGTGCGGGAGCTGACGATCGGCCAGTATCTTCAGCCCACCCCTCGACATACCCCGGTGGCGCAATACCACCCACCGGAGTATTTCGCCACGCTCGAAAAAGCGGCCTGCGATATCGGCTTCGAGGCGGTGGCTTCGGGAGTACTGGTGCGCAGCTCCTACTATGCCGAGAGGTTAGGAAACGGATCTTCTATCTGAGAGAGGTCTCTCCTCTTTTGTTATAATATAAATGTCAAATGAGGTGTAGAAAAAGGAGAAAGAATGAAACGTATACTGACAATGATGGCAACTGCGGCGCTGGTTGCAGGACTCAGTGGATGTGCACCATATTACGGCGCTCCTACCGTCTCGCAGTCGGCTACCAATCAGGTGATGCGTGCCGACAAAGGAACGATTCGCTCGGTCCGCTATGTCGTCGTGGAAAATAACAGTCCCGTCGGGACACTGTTGGGAGCAGCTGCCGGTGCGGCACTGGGTCATACGATCGGCAAGGGCCACGGCAAAGATCTGGCCACGATCGCCGGCGGACTGGCAGGAGCCTATGTGGGGAACGAAGTCTCCAAGGCCAATGCTCAGGAGTTGACGATCCATCTGGATCGGGGACGGACCATCGTCGTGGTTCTCAAGGGGACCCAGTTCTATCCGGGCGAACGTGTCCGAGTCATCTACAACGGCAATCAGGTCGGCAACGTCGAGCCTCTCTGATCCTCTCAAGGCGATTGGCAGTCAAAATCGGGCTGCCGGTGTCTGAAAGCAGAGTAGGCTATTCTGTCGTGTAAAAGTGTGGATTGTCCGCTGCCGTGAGTGGGGCGGACAATGTCACACATTTGAACAATTTTGAACAACGATAAAAGTGGGATCCAAAGTGATCCCGGAATCAACCCGAAGAGTGCATTAGAGAGTACGTCAGCTCTATCTGTTTCCTGAAGTGTCTGACGCACTCTCTGCTGCATAAACCGGGATCAAGGGCTATCTATGCTTCATCCTCTGGCCGGCAAGCCGGTTCCTCTCACCGACCTCGTCGATCTTCCCCGTCTCATCAGTGATTACTACCTGCTTCACCCCGACCCTGCACTTCCCCAACATCAGATCGCTTTCGGAACCTCCGGCCACCGGGGAAGCGCCGAGCGTATCAGCTTCAACGAAGACCATATTCTGGCGATGACCCAGGCGGTCTGCGATTACCGCCGGGAGCAGGGAATATCCGGGCCGCTCTTCATCGGCCGGGACAGCCACGGGCTTTCACTGCCGGCGTTTCGGACGGCCCTGGAGGTCCTGAGCGCCAACGGTGTGGAGGCGTACATCGCCGGGGAGGAGGAATATACTCCCAC
>JALWZI010000094.1 GCA_027002755.1 Campylobacteraceae bacterium
CGACGGCGAGCATATTCTCCATGTCGATCTCGAGGATCCTGTTCATGTGTTTTTCCATCGCCAGCACGATGCCGCCGTTGACGGGCAGAGCTCCGCCGGTGAAGCCGCTGCCGGCTCCGCGGGGGACAATGGCGATGCCGTGGTGGTTGCAGTAGGTAAGGATCCGACTCACATCCTCCTCATGCCGAGGGAAGACTACGGCATCCGGCTCGTAGTAGGTCCGGGTGGCGTCGTAGCTGTAGGCCCGGAGGTGGGCTTTGTCGCTGTGGATGTTCTCGGCGCCGACGATCCCCGAAAGCGCTTCCAGATGTTTGGGGTCGATCACCGGATGGCTCCGACGCTTTTGTAGTAGTCCCCGCTGTCACCGCCGCCGAAGAAGCCGCCGCTGATTTTGCTGAAACGGTTGTAGAAGGGATACTTGGTCTCCTGACCTACGGGGCTGAAGGGTTTGCTCCCGACGACCCGACCGCTGATGGGATCGAAAAGAATGGCCCGATTACGCTGGACGATATAGACCAACCCTACCTGGGCTTCCCTGGCGAAAGCGGCGAGATTGGAAGGAGAAGGGGTGGAGTCTCCCTCCCGGGCCAGGAAGGCGGCATAGAGATCGGGATGGATCCAGAAACGCCCACCGCTGCGGACGATCTTGGCATAGGTCTGGGCGTTGGGGGCCAGAACCAGGACGTTGCTGTAGAGGTATCCTCCGATCACTTTGTCACCCGGGACCGCGACACTTTTGGGGGTGGGGAGCCCCTTGTGGTCCAGGAGGTCCCCCTTGCGAACGGTGGCGACTCCGGGAGCGGTCTGTACCAGGATCCCGGTGATGGCCTGGAGCCCCTTGCCGAAGTTGTGGACAACCACGCCGCTCATGCCGTTGGCCGGCAGGGGGCGGGCGAGGGTGATCCGGTTGCCGTCGACAGATTTGACCGTGGTGTGGACCGTCGGCGGGAAAAAGCCGGCAGCCAGAGCCAGAGGCAGAAGAGCGAGGATCAGCAGAGTCTTTCCGATCAGTTGTTTCACGTTCGTATCCTTTTGCTGTAGTGGCAGACCTTGGGCCTGCATGCAGTGATCCATAGATTATACTGCCTCTGCATTGAAACTAAGATGAGTGTGGGGTATTCGTTATAATATGCCCAAAAATCGAGGAGCCTCTTTGCGTATCGTCTGGTTGGCACTGCTCCTTTGTTCCTGGCTCTGGACGGCGGAAGTCCACTCCTCCGTCTGGAAAAAGGGAGAGACCTTTTCCGATTATCTTCAGCGCAATGCCGTGCCGTTGGAGCTGCTCAAAAACATCGCACCCGACGATGCCAAATATCTCTCGGAGATCCAGGCGGGGGAACCCTTTTTCGAGCTCAGAGAAGGCCAGACACTTCTGCAGGCTCTGATTCCCATCGGCGAAGAGATGCAGATCCAGCTGAGCCGGGATCTGCGCAACGGTCGGTACCGGTTCGACATCATTCCCATCGTCTACCGCCGGATCGAGGATGCCGCTGCCGTGGAGATCCGGCAGAGCTGCTACGCCGATATCGATCGTCGGACCCACAATCCCAGGCTGGGTTTTCTTCTGAAGCACCTCTACAAGGGGGCGGTGGATTTCCGTCGTCTCCGGGCGGGGGATCGGCTCGCTTTCGAGTATCGGCAGAAATCCCGTCTGGGCAAGCCCTGGGGACAGCCGGAGATCCGGGGAGCGGTGATCGCGACCCGGGGAAAGAAACGGTTCATTTTCGTGGACGAAGAGGGTAACGCCTGGCAGGATGTGGAGAAGACCGTCCGCTATACCCGGACCGGGAAAAGAGCGGTCAGCTATACCGTGACACGCACGATCCGGGAGCGTGTGCGGAGAAGGCGCTTCGGGCTTCCGGTCCGCGGTGCACGGATCACCTCCCGCTTCTCCTACAAGCGTTGGCATCCGATCCTTCACCGCTACCGTCCCCATCTGGGGGTCGACTGGGGTGCCAAACGCGGGAGCCCCCTCTACGCCGTCGATAAAGG
>JALWZI010000095.1 GCA_027002755.1 Campylobacteraceae bacterium
CTTTCATTCCGAAGTAAAGAGCGATCTGGGGCATGGAGTTGGGGGTGAGGTTTCTGGCCAGGTAGATGACGATACGTCGGGCGTTGACCACGTTTTTGTTGCGCTTTTTCGATTTGATGTCCGAGGGTTTGACATTGAGCTCTTTGGAGACGATTTTGACGATATCGTCGATGGTGATGTTCTCCTGTTTCTCTTTGAGCTGGTCCTTGATGGCGTTGCGGGCGAACTCCAGGGTGATGGGCTGGTTGAGCATGGTGCTCATGGCGTTGAGCCGGATGAGGGTCCCTTCGATCTCCCGGATGTTGTCACCCATGTGGGTAGCGATGTAGTGGACGATCTCCCGGTCGAGATGGATACCGTCGAGCTCGCATTTTTTCTGGATGATGGCGATCTTGGTCTCCAGTTCGGGGGGCTGGATGTCCGCCTGAAGTCCCCATTCGAAGCGGGTGCGCAGCCGGTCTTCGAGGAAGGCGATCTTTTTGGGAGGACGGTCGGAGGTCATGACGATCTGTTTGCCGGCGTTGTGCAGCTCGTTGAAGGTATGGAAGAGTTCGTCCTGGGTCTTCTCCTTGCGACTGAGGAACTGGATATCGTCGATGAGCAGGAGATCACAGTTACGGTAGTTCTCACGGAATTTTTCCATGGTCTGGGACTGAAGATGGGAGAGAAACTTGTTGAGGAAGTGTTCCAGGGTGGTGTAGATGACCCGATCGCCCATGGCGAGCCGATGGTTCCCGATGGCCTGGAGGAGGTGGGTTTTGCCCAGACCGACCCCACCATAGATAAAGAGAGGGTTGTAGAGCCGTCCCGGCTTTTCCGCGACGCTCAGGGCGGTGGTGTAGGCGAACTGATTGGAGCTGCCGACGATGAAGCTGTCGAAAGTAAACGAGGGGTTGAGCAGGGCCTTGGAGAGTGAGCTTTTGGATTCGCTGCCGTGGATCGGAGTGGCGGAGCGGCTTTGGGTTTCGGCGGATCCCACCTGAATGTCGATGCTGGGACGGATCCCGCTTTCGATCTCGAAAAGATGGGCCAGGGTCGCCAGATAGTTGCTGCGGATCCAGCGGGCGGCGAAAATATTGGGTGCCCGAAAGACCACCCGGTCACTTCGGGAGCGTTCCGTATCGTAGTGAAGGTGGCGCAGGTAGCGTTCATACTCTTCCGGAGGGATCTCCTTTCGCAGATTCTGGATGATCTTCTCGCCAAGATTCATGAAGGGCTCTCTTTCGTCCGTCAGGGTGTGTGTAAAATGGTGAATCCATATTCTTTTTCGCCGTGAATAGGTGAATAACTGGAGTGATTCTACCCAAGCTGGGCTAAAATGAGCCTAGTGTGATGTGAATAACTTTGTGAAGTTCCTGTGAAAAGGAGAGGAATGGTCATCATGGGGATCGATCCGGGAAGCCGGAATCTCGGATACTGTTTTCTGGAATTCGGCCCGAAAGGGATGACGCTTCTGGAGGCAGGGTTGCTGAAAATACTGCCGGGCTCGCTGCAGGAACAGATCGTGGAGTTGGCCGAGGGGCTGGATCTGCTGCTCAAGCGGCAGCCTCCCGACGAAGTGGCGATCGAGGACATCTTCTATGCCTTCAACCCCAAGACGGTGTTGAAACTGGCCCAGTTCCGGGGAGCGTTGAGCCTGAAGGTCCTCCAGGAGGTGGGCTATTTCCACGAGTACACTCCTCTGCAGGTGAAAAAGGCGCTCACCGGCAACGGCAAGGCGGCCAAAGAGCAGGTGGCCTATATGGTCAAACGGCTGCTGGGAATCCGACGGGAGATCAAACCCCTGGATATCACCGATGCGATGGCCATCGCCATCACCCATGCCCAGCGGGTTCGCCTGAGAGGATCGTCCACCGGTATTTAATCCAGACAAAGGAGTCAAAATGAGTGAAAATCAGACCGTTTATGATCTCGTGATCATCGGCGGCGGCCCGGGAGGAATAGGGACCGCCGTCGAAGCGAGAGCTTTGGGGATCGAAAAGATCCTGC
>JALWZI010000096.1 GCA_027002755.1 Campylobacteraceae bacterium
CTTCCGTCACCTCCTCCACCAGCCAGGGCCGGAAGAGTTCCGGGAGGGTGAAACTTCGGGCCGCTTCCACCGTCGGGAACTCCGTCTCCAGGATCACCAACCCTTTCAGCGTTCCCCGGAAACAGTCTAGTTCGTACGCCTGCCCCTCCAGGGAGAAACGGTACCGGTCCTTGACGATCTCGCGACCCCGGTGCAACGGACGGAAGCGCTTGAACTCTTCACAGGGGACCCGCGTCTCCTCCTCTCTGCGGACCAGCCCCTGACCGCTTTTGATCGTTTTGTAGCACTCCGTACCGATCCGTCGGTAGCGGACCAGTTCTCCCTCTTTCGACGGGTAGAGATAGTATTGCCGCAGCCGGTAGCGTTCTGCCTCCGGGCAGCAGGAGGCGATCAGTTTCCTTCCCTTCATCGGCCGAAGAAGAAAACGCCGTTCGATTTCCATATTTTCGGACATGACGCCTCCTTCTCCTTTCCGGTTTCTCTTTATCTCATCTTTCTAAGATTCTATTCAGAACTTCAAGGAAAGTCAAGGTAGAATAGGGCCCGAAAATCGATGAATACCAAGCGAGACAAACGATGAAAACAAGACTCAGATACTCTCTGCTCACCCTGGCCGGAGCGGTGCTCCTCACCGGTTGTATGCCACGGGTCCCCGCCCCCAGGCTCCCCGACCGCAACGAAACGATTCAGCGGACGATGTGGGAGGATACCTCGACGGTCGAACGGAACTACTCTCTCAAGCCCGAGCCCTACTCTCTCGACTCCGATCAGAAGGACCCCGAGCTGCTGGGACCCCAGAGTACGATCAAGAAGAGCCTCGCCAGCAGTGAAATGGTCGAGTCCTCCTCTCTGCAACGACCGGAGCCCAAACCGCAATTCGTCGCCAAAGACGAAACCGAAAAACCGGCGGCTCCCGCCATGACACGCAGCCACTGCATCGAGCTCATCGGCCAGGCGGACTACGACAAGTACACCCGCCAGTTCGGCAGCGAACAGGCGGCCCTGCGCAAGTGCATCATCCTGGAAAGGGTTCAGAAGCGTTGATCCGGAATCCCGGGTCCAAAGACACAAAACCAGGCTACCGTGACTCCTCAGGTCCGGGATGACGGAACCACCTTCATCCACTTTTTACGGACTCAGCTTTTGGAAAACTCCACCACTTTGAAACGATCCCCCATAACCGTCGGAGCGATAAGGGTCTTGATCCGGTCCGCCTGACGCAGATAGTCGGCATGGCTGGCGGTACGGGCGTACTGTTCCAGCAGGTCGATCAACCCGTAGCGTACCAGGGCCCGCGCCTGGGTCTCGTAGTGTTCCAGCCGCATTCCCGCCCCTTCGAAGGCTTCGATCACATGGCCGAAATTGACATCGTAGGTGATGTCGCTCTCCCCGAAAGCCTCCTTCAGATCCAGCGTTTCGTCGAAGAGAGGAAAGGTCTCGTGCCGGCGATAGACCCGGATGGAGAAGTCGTTGCGCACATAGCGCTCTCCGTAGTCGAAGGAGACAAACTCCAGACGTTCCGCCGCATCGGCCACCCGCTCGGCGAAGGCCTCGTATCCCACAGCGATCTCTCCTTTTTCCAGACGATGACGCTTGGCAAACTCCTGCAACCCTTCCTCAGAGGGAACCCAGTCGATACGGTGGTCCCGCACCTCGGCCCGCTCACCCTCTTTGTAGAGTTCGCAGGGGAAGGCGTCGAAGATCTCGTTGGAGACAAAGAGGCCGTAAGGTACATGCACCTCCTCCAGAGAGCTGAATTGATGCAACTGCACCCCGCTGCCGAAACGTTCGGCGAAATAGTCCCGCTGGACCTGCTGCACCGGCGCCTGCCGCTCCACGATCCCGAACCGCATACTCTCCATCAACGTCGGGTCACAGCTGTAGAGCCACTGGATCATGTCCGCCAGCAGATAGCCCCGATGGGCCCCGATCTCGATAAGCCAGGCATCCCTCGGGATCCGCCCTTCCTGAATCCCCCGCCAGAAGC
>JALWZI010000097.1 GCA_027002755.1 Campylobacteraceae bacterium
TTACCAACCTGGATGCCCCCAACCTGGTGATCGTCGATGCCTCCATGCCCGTCGTCATCCGCGAGGGAGGGAAGCAGTGGGACAAAAACGGCGACGCCCGTGAAACCCTGGCGGTCATTCCCGACAGTAGCTACGGACGCTTCTACGAAGCGATGATGGAGGATTGTAAGAAGAACGGTCAGTTCGACGTGACCACCATGGGGCGGGTCTCCAACGTGGGGCTGATGGCCAAAAAGGCCGAAGAGTACGGTTCCCACCCCACCACCTTCGAAGTGGCCGAAGACGGCGTCATGGAGGTGGTCAGCGAGAGCGGCGAAGTGCTGATGAAGCACGAAGTGGAAAAAGGCGACATCTGGCGTCTGGTCCGTGCCAAAGATGTGGCGATCCGTGACTGGGTCCGCCTGGCCGTGGAGCGCGCCCGCATCGAGGGAGTCCCCGCTGTCTTCTGGCTGGACGAAAACCGTGCTCACGATGCCAACATGATCAAACTGGTGGAGAAATATCTCAAAGAGCACGACACCACCGGTCTGGAGCTGCCCATCATGGATGTGACCGCGGCGACCAACTACACCAACGAGCGTGTCCGTGCCGGGCTGGATACCATCTCTGTCACCGGAAATGTTCTGCGGGATTACCTGACCGACATGTATCCGATCCTGGAGCTGGGAACGTCGGCCAAGATGCTCTCCATTGTTCCTCTGCTGGCCGGCGGCGGGCTTTTCGAGACCGGAGCCGGCGGATCGGCTCCCAAACATGTGGAGCAGTTCCTCAAGGAAGGGCACCTGCGCTGGGACAGCCTGGGTGAGTTCCTGGCCCTGGCCGAATCCCTGCGGATGGAGTATATGAAACACGAGGATGAGAAGATCGGTGTGATGGCCGATACCCTGGACAAAGCCAACGAAGGCTATCTGGGCAACGACAAGGCTCCCAGCCGCAAATGCTGCGAACCCGACAACAAAGCGAGCCACTACTGGCTGGCCCGCTACTGGGCGGAGGCGCTGAGTACCCAGACCGTGGACAAGGAGCTGGCGGAGACCTTCACTCCCGTCGCCGATGCCCTGGCCAAAAACGAAGAGAAGATCCTGGAGGAGCTGCTGTCCTCCGAAGGAAGCCCCAAGGATATCGGCGGATACTACGATCCCGACGATGCCCGGGCCGAAGCGGCCATGCGTCCCAGTCAGACCTTCAACGAGATCATCGACCGGATCTGAGACAGAGTCCCGGGCCATTCGGGTTTTGCTCCGATGACCCGGAGCGAATGACGGTATCAGAGCGTGCCGTCACACAATTTTCGGCCTCTCCGGAACACCGCTGAAGGCAAAGCATAATTGAGAATCCGATTCTGACTTATGTTTTGCAGCCGGTTCCGGGAGAGTCCACAAAGGAGCGATATGAGAAAACGAGGAAAAAAAGTTACGATCATCGGAGCCGGGAACGTCGGGGCGACCGTCGCCTACTCCCTGGCTATGAAAGGCACCTGCCATGAAGTGATGCTGCGGGACCGGGCGCCCGAGATCGCCAAGGGCAAAGCCCTGGATATGTCCCAGGCAGCCAATGCCGCCCGGCAGCATACCCTGGTCTGTGTGGCGGAAAAACCGGAAGATATGGCGGGGAGTGATGTCGTTGTTATCACCGCCGGTTCCCCCCGCAAGCCCGGAATGAGCCGGGACGATCTGCTCATGATCAACGCCGAGATCACCAAAGAGGTGGTCAACGACGTCAGAACTCATGCTCCGGACTCCATCATCATCATGGTCTCCAATCCCCTGGATGTCATGACCTATGTGGCCCTCAAAGAGAGCGGCTTTCCCAAAGAGCGTGTCGTCGGGATGGCCGGGATCCTCGACAGTGCGAGGATGGCCCACTTTATCTTCGAAAAGATCCGTTACGGTGCCGGGCAGATCCGGGCCTCCGTTATGGGGGGGCACGGCGACGACATGGTCCCTTTGCCCAAGTTTTCCACCGTGGCCGGTGTCCCGCTCACCGATATCCTCAGCGAAGAGGAGATCATCGATGTGGTGGAGCGGACCAAACATGGCGGTGCCGAGATCGTGGGATACCTCAAGACCGGCTCCGCCTACTACGCTCCGGCCAAAGCTACGGCGATCATGGTCGAAGCGATCCTCAAGGATACCAAGCAGATCCACCCCTGCGCCGTCTATCTCGACGGCCATTACGGCTACCGGGATGTGGTCTCCGGCGTTCCTGTCGCTCTGGGGGCCAACGGCGTGGAGAAGCTCTTCGAAGTGACTCTCACCGAGGGCCAAAAGAAAAAGTTCGCCAAAAGTGTCGCGTCGGTACGTAATATGATCAATGTGCTCAAGCGCAATCAGTTCTTCACCAACCCCGAAGACAACATCATCACAGAAGAGTAAAGGATACCTATGAGAGAAATAGCCTACGACGATCTGGTCAAATCGGTCAAAGCGATGGTGATGCATACCGCCTCCCATCTTCCCGAGGATGCCCTCAAAGCTATCGAGGAGGCCTACGAGAATGAAAAGAGCGAGGTGGCCAGATCGGTCCTCAAGCAGATCCTGGACAATGCCCATCTGGCCAGCGAAGAGGATCGTCCTCTCTGCCAGGATACGGGTCTGGCGGTCTACTTCATCAACGTCGGTGAAGAGGTGAAGGTGGTGGGCGGCTCCATTCGCGATGCCATCAACCAGGCCACCGAAGAGGCCTACAAAGAGGGGTATCTGCGGGCCTCCACCTGTGACTGTTTCGACCGTCACAATCTCAAGGATGAAGTGGGCTACAACCTCCCCGCCGTCATCCACTTTGATATCGTCCCCGGCGACAAGATCGAGATCGAGTACGCCGCCAAAGGGGGCGGAAGCGAAAACGTCTCCCGGGCCACGGTTCTGGCCCCTGCCCAGGGCAAAGAGGGGATCAAAAACTTCGTCAAGCAGGTCATCAGCGACGCCGGCCCCAACCCCTGTCCTCCGATCATCGTCGGTGTCGGTATCGGCGGGACATTCGAAGTGGCGGCCAAATCCTCCAAACACGCGCTCTTCCGTGAAGCAGGGACCCCCAACCCCGATGCGGACTTGGATGCTTTCGAGAAGGAGCTCAAAGAGGAGCTCAACAAGCTCGGCATCGGCGCCATGGGGATGGGAGGGACCCAGACGGTTCTGGCAGTGCATATCGAGAAGAATCCCTGCCACATCGCTTCGCTGCCTGTCAGCGTCAATGTCCAGTGCCACAGCTCCCGGCACTCCCATATCACCCTCTAAAGGATCGACAATGGCTGAATATCATATGACTACACCTCTTACCGATGAAGATGTCAGCAAACTGGAAGCGGGCGATATCGTCTATCTCAACGGCACGATCTACACCGCCCGGGACGCGGCGCACAAGCGTCTGGTGGATCTGATCGAAAAGGGAGAGCAACTCCCTTTCGACCTCAAAGGTTCCGTCATCTACTTCGTCGGCCCCACCCCGCCCAAACCGGGTGAACCTATCGGCAGCGCCGGACCCACCACCAGCTACCGGATGGACAGCTACTCCCCGATTCTGATCGAGCACGGTCAGAAAGGGATGATCGGCAAAGGTAAGCGCAACGAAGCGGTCAAAGAGGCCTGCAAAAAGCACAAAGCGGTCTACTTCGGCGCCACCGGCGGTGCCGGTGCCCTCATCGCCAAAGCGATCAAAGAGGCTGAAGTGATCGCCTACCCCGAACTGGGTCCCGAAGCGATCCGCAAACTGAAAGTGGAAGAGTTTCCCGTCACCGTCATCAACGACACCCACGGCAACGACCTCTACGAGATGGGCCGGGCCAAATATGAGGTGAAAGACTGAGGCGCCTGCGTCGCCTCAGTCCGTCGTTTGTCGTTTGAAAGGGGCGATGCCCTGAAAAGGTGAGAAGGTGAGATCGCGCTTTGCGCTGGTGAGAGGGTGAGAAGATATGATTCACCGACCTTCTCACCGTCTTACCTTCTTACCCTCCCACCAAAAATTCGATTCAATTTTATCACTCAGGAAAACAATTCTCCATTCTCCATCCTCAATTCTCCATTCCCTTCAGTGTAGTTTCTAAACACTTTCCTTCTTTCCGGCGTCGAGAGGCTTCTTTTCCTTATTCCTTATAGAAAAACAAACTATAATAAATGACTTCAAGCAAAAGGAGCATACCGTGAATATTCATGAGTATCAGGCAAAAGAGATATTCCGTAAGTACAACGTCCCGGTGCCCAAAGGGAAGGTGGCGTTTACCGTCGACGAGGCGGTGGAAGCCGCCAAAGAGCTGGGAGGTAAGCTCTGGGTGGTCAAGGCCCAGATCCATGCCGGGGGCCGGGGGCTTGGTGGCGGGGTCAAGCTGGCCAAGAGTCTGGACGAAGTGCGCCATTGGGCGGATGAGATCCTCGGCATGACCCTGGTGACCCATCAGACCGGCCCTGAGGGAAAGGTGGTCCATAAGGTCTATATCGAAGAGGGGGCCGACATCGCCAAAGAGTACTACCTGGGAATGCTCCTGGACCGTGCGGCGGAGATGCCGGTGATGATGGCTTCCACCGAAGGGGGAATGGAGATCGAGAAGGTCGCCGCCGAAACGCCCGAGAAGATCGTCAAGGTCACGATCGATCCCACCGTGGGCTTTCAGGGCTTCCACGGTCGCAAGCTTGCCTTCGGCCTGGGGCTGCCCAAAGAGGAGGTCGGCACCTTCATCAAGTTCGCCTCGGCTCTCTACAAGGCCTACATGGACAACGATGCCGAAATGGTGGAGATCAACCCGCTGATCAAGACCGGTGACGGCAAGTTCCTGGCACTGGATGCCAAGATGGGCTTCGACGACAATGCCCTCTATCGTCATCCCGATATTGCAGAGATGCGGGATTTGGACGAAGAAGAGCCGACCGAAATGGAGGCGAAGGCCCATGGTCTGAGCTACATCAAGCTCGATGGCAACGTCGGCTGTATGGTCAACGGTGCTGGACTGGCCATGGCCACCATGGATATCATCAAGCATGAAGGAGGTGAGCCCGCCAACTTCCTGGATGTGGGAGGCGGAGCCAATCCCGAGACGGTAGCCAAAGGCTTCGAGATCATTCTCAAAGATCCCAACGTCAAAGCGATCTTCGTCAACATCTTCGGCGGGATCGTCCGCTGTGACCGGGTAGCCAACGGGATCCTCGAAGCGACCAAGATCACCGACGTCAATGTGCCGGTCATCGTACGCCTCGACGGAACCAATGCCGCCGAGGCTGCTGAGATCCTCAAAAACGCCAATATCGAAAACATCATCGCCGCGGAGAATCTGGCCGACGGTGCCCGCAAAGCGGTCGCGGCTGCGAAAGGAGAGCTCTAATGTCTATTCTCGTCAACAAGGATACCAAGGTTATCGTTCAGGGATTCACCGGAAAAGAGGGGACCTTCCACGCGTCCCAGTGTATCGACTACGGCACGCAGATCGTCGGCGGGGTCACACCCGGCAAGGGCGGCCAGGAGCATCTGGGCCGTCCGGTCTTCAACACCGTGGAAGAGGCGGTGGCGAGTACCGGTGCGACGGTGAGCATGATTTTCGTTCCCCCTGCATTTGTGGCTGATGCGGTCATGGAGGCGGCTGACGCCGGTGTCGAGCTGGCGGTCATCATCACCGAAGGGGCACCCGTTCGGGATATGATGTATGCCAAAATGTATGCGACCAAAAAAGGGATGAGTACCATCGGACCCAACTGCCCCGGCATCATCACCGCCGAAGAGTGCAAGATCGGTATCATGCCCGGCAACATCTTCAAAAAGGGTAACGTCGGGCTCATCTCCAAGTCCGGAACTCTCACCTACGAAGCCTCCCATCAGGTCGTGCAGGAGGGCTACGGGATCACGACGGCTGTCGGGATCGGAGGAGATCCCATCATCGGCCTGAGTTACAAGCAGCTTTTGCCGATGTTCGAAGCAGATCCCGAGACCGAAGCGATCGTTATGATCGGTGAGATCGGCGGGGACCTGGAGATCCAGGCTGCCGCCTATATCAAGGAGCACATCTCCAAACCCGTCGTCGCCTTTATCGCCGGTCAAACCGCGCCCAAAGGTAAACGGATGGGGCATGCCGGCGCTATCATCAGCGGCGGTAGCGGTACGGCGGCTGAGAAGATGGCTGCTCTGGAAGCTGCCGGTGTCAAGGTGGTCGTCTCTCCTGCCGATATCGGCAAGGCGGTCAAAGAGGTCCTCACCAAATAGTTCTCTCTTTTCTTGCACCCGGGGTGCCCCGGGTTGTTTCAGAACTCACCTGAAGTAATTAATAAGTAATTTAAATTAGATAAACTGCCTTTCATCAATTCTGCTGATCCTTCTCACCACTAATAATTATAATTATCACTTCTTATTTTTATGTTTCTAAAGGTAACATGAACCTTATATATTTGAAAAAGTGCCTTTTTCTATATTAAATTAATTTATACTACGCTATACTTCAATTGACCGAGGTCAAGAAAATATTGAATCCAAGTGTGAAAGGAGATTGCTTCATGATGAAAGAGAAGGACCAAAAGGTCCACTCTCCTACCACTGCCGAGCTGATCCAGGAGGTCGCGAAGCAGCTGGAGAGCGTACCCAAAGAGGAACGCAGAGACTTTCTGAGGCGCGGTGTCGCGTTTTCAGTCGGTGCAGCTGCGGCTCTGGGGGCCGGAAGCATGACGAAGCTGAGTGCGGAAGAGTGCAAGGTCGATCCCGAGAACCTTCCACCTCACGTTGCCAAATGGGGTAAAGCCTGGGGAAGAGATATCAACACCTACCCCTACGGCCTGCCCTCCAAGTATGAATCGAATGTCGTACGGCGGATCGTCCCCTGGTTGACCGCCGATCAGAAGGCATCGGTCAGCTTCACCCCCTGGCAGGATCTGGAGGGATGTATCGTCCCCAACGGACTGCATTTCGTCCGCTGCCACGGCGGGGTGGTCGACATCAA
>JALWZI010000098.1 GCA_027002755.1 Campylobacteraceae bacterium
GAACCCGGCGGCAGTATCCGGGACGACGAGGTGATCCAGGCGGCGGATGAGCACGGAATCGCCCTCTATTTCACCGGAGTACGCCATTTTCTCCACTAATCAATTTTAAAGTAAATTGATTGACATAGACTAAACTATTTTGATATAATTCAGGAAAATTTTAGTTGGGCTTTCACAGAGGGTGAGGGCCTCAAGGAGCAGGAAGATGGCCAAGAGTCTATACGAAACACTGGGTGTCAGCGAGAACGCCACACCCGAAGAGATCAAAAAAGCCTACCGGAAACTGGCGAGAAAATACCATCCGGATATCAACAAAGATCCTGAAGCCCAGGAGAAGTTCAAAGAGATCAACGCCGCCTACGAGGTTTTGAGCGATCCGGAGAAGAAGGCGAAATACGACCAGTTCGGCGACCAGATGTTCGGCGGACAGAACTTCAGCGATTTTGCCCGCAGCCAGGGGACCGATGTGGATCTGGAAGAGATCCTGCGGGCTATGTTCGGCGGTGCCGGTGGCTTCGGAGGTTTCGGAAGCACCGGAGGCTTCGGCGGTGCCGGTGGGTTCAGCAGCCGCCGCAGTACAGGCGGATTTGGAGGCTACGGCGCACCTGATCTGGATACCCGGGCAAGAATCACCGTTCCTTTCAATGTTGCTATCACCGGCGGCAAGCACCACATCACCACCTCGGAGGGGGAGAGCTTCGATATCAAGATTCCGGCAGGGATCAAGAGCGGTGAGACACTGCGGGTCCGAGGCAAAGGCCGCAGCTGGCAGGGGCAGCGTGGGGATCTGCTGATCACCGTGGATGTTGCTCCTTCTACCGAGTATGAGCGCAAAGGCAACGATCTCTACAAGACGATCGATGTTCCGCTGAAATATGCACTCTTCGGAGGCAAGATCAAGGTGCAGACCCCGGAGAAAGAGGTGACACTCAAAATCCCTAAAAATACAAAAAACGGTCAGAAGTTCCGGCTCAAGGAGAAAGGGATCCCCGATCGGAAGACCGGCAGACGGGGCGATCTCTACCTGGTGGCCAACATCGTCCTGCCGGATGTGGATTCCCTGCCGGAAGACCTGCGAAAACTCTGCGAAGAGAAACTCCCCGAAGCCTAAGGAGGTATGAATGATGCACAGTTATGATGAACCGGTCTATCTCATCAGTGTCGTGGCCAATATGCTCAAGATCCATCCCCAGACCCTGCGTCAGTACGAGCGTGACGGGCTCATAGAACCGGCCCGTACCCAGGGGCGTATGCGCCTCTACTCCCAGCGGGATATCGACCGGATGAAGATGATCCTGCGTCTGACACGGGATATGGGGGTGAACCTGGCAGGGGTCGATGTGATCCTGCGTCTCAAAGAGCAGATGGAGAAGATGGAGCAGGAGATCGAGTATCTGCGTGAAGAGCTGCGCAAAACCAATCGCCACGGTGTCGTCCCCGCCGGGAAGGCCGTGGTCAAAAAGAGCCGCTACGACCTCGTGATTTTCGAAGAGTAAGCCGGCCTCAACGCAAAAGGAAAACTCATGAAACGGTATCTGGGAAGCAAGAAGGTGATGCGGATCTATCTGGACAACTCCGACACCTTCGAGGGCAAACCCCTTTGGCAGCAGCTGGTGAGCAGGATCAAGGAGGAGGGGATGGCCGGTGCAACGGTCTTCAAGGCGGCGGCGGGAATCGGCGCCCAGACGGAACTGCATACCTTCGAGATCTGGAGTCTCTCCCAGAAGCTTCCCGTAGTGATCGAGGTGATCGAGTCGGAGGAGGCGATCCGGAATTTCCTGGACCGGTACGATTCGATGATCGGAGAGGGCCTGGTGACCCTGGGGGATGTGGAGGTGCTCCGCTACAAAGATGCCGGCAGGGAAGGGCGGTAGTCGATGGGGGTACAGATCATTCTGGCCGTCGCCCTGGGCGGTGCCCTGGGAGCGACGGGCCGTTTTCTCATCTCCACCGGTGTTCATAAAGTGCTGGGGG
>JALWZI010000099.1 GCA_027002755.1 Campylobacteraceae bacterium
GAAGAGGACAAGGACCTGATGTGTCTGACCAGTGCGGGCAAGATGATCCGGGTCGATATGCAGAGCATCCGCCGCGCCGGCCGGGCCACCTCCGGCGTCAAAGTGGTCAACGTCGAGGGCAAAGACAAAGTGGTCAGCATCGCCAAGTGCCCCAAGGAAGAGAAAGAGGAGGAGCCCACTCCGGAAGGTGAAGAGGCTCCCGCCTCCAATGAACAACAAGTAGAGAACGAACAAGGAAAACTGATATGAGCAGAGCCTACAACATCGCCGTCGTCGGCGCCACCGGTGCCGTCGGCGAAGAGATCTTCCGGATTCTGGAGGAGCAGCAGTTCCCCGTCGGGGAGATCCTGCCTCTCTCCAGTGCCCGGGGTGCGGGCACCGAGATCGAGTGCTGCGGCCGGAGATTCGTCACCGAAGAGCTGACCGAAACGGTCTTTGAGGGCCGTGATATCGACATCGCCTTCTTCAGCGCCGGCGGCAGCGTCTCGGCACGCTATGCCCCCTACGCCGTGGAGGCGGGTACCGTGGTCATCGACAACACCTCCCATTTCCGGATGGATCCCAAGGTTCCGCTGGTGGTTCCCGAGATCAACCCCGAGGATATCGAGCTGTGGCGGGAGACCGGCATCATCGCCAATCCCAACTGCTCCACGATCCAGATGGTCCTGGCCCTCAAGCCCCTCTACGACCTCTACGGCGGGATCAAGCGGGTCGATGTGAGCACCTACCAGGCGACCAGCGGTGCGGGCAAGAGCGGCATGGAAGAGCTGGTGCGGCAGATGCAGGACTTTTTCGCCTTCAAGCTGGACGAGAGCGAGCACAGCGCTTTCCTGCATCAGATCGCGCTGAACGTCATTCCCCAGATCGACTCGCCCCAGCCCAACGGCTACACCCGGGAGGAGATGAAGATGGTCAACGAGACCAACAAGATCATGCACGCCGATATCGCCGTGAGCGCCACCTGTGTGCGGGTCCCGGTGCTGCGCAGCCACAGTGAATCGGTCACCGTCACCTTCGACGAGAATGTGGAAGTCGACGTGGAAAAGGTCCGTCTGGCGTTGAGCGAGTTCCCCGATGTGGAGGTGCAGGACGACCTGGAGCACGGGATCTATCCCATGCCTATCACCGCCACCGACAGCGACATCACCTATGTGGGTCGGATCCGGCGTGACATCTTCGCCCCCAATATCCTGCATATGTGGGTTGTCGCCGATCAATTGCGCGTCGGTGCGGCCACCAATGCCGTGCGGATCGCTCAGAAATGGATCGAAATGGAGGAGGTGTGATGAAAGAGACGCACACCGAAGCGGAACACCTGGCTATGGACAAGGCCCATCAGTCCTGGATCGAAGCGGCCTTCGAGAGTGCACTGTGGAGCACCCGCTTTTTCGTATTGCTGGCGGTCATCTTCAGTATGATCGGCGGCATCGCCCTTTTCATCGTCGCCAGTGTGGATGTCTGGCACGTGGTCGTCTCGGTCTTTCACAACTACTTCGGAGGCGCTCACCCAGCCAACTTCCATGAGAAGATCGTCGCGGAACTCATCGGTGCCGTGGATCTCTACCTGATCGCCATCGTTCTTTTTATCTTCGGATTCGGCCTCTACGAGCTCTTCATCTCCAAGATCGACGTAGCTGAGCGCAGCGCCGCCAGCAAGATCCTGGAGATCCATTCTCTCGACGAGCTCAAAGACAAGCTGGCCAAAGTCATCATCATGGTCCTGATCGTCGGCTTCTTCAAGCGGGCCATGCACACCACCTACGGCGGAGCGCTGGATATGCTGATGCTCGCCGGCGCCATTCTTTTCCTGGCCCTGGCCTTCTATTTCATGCACAAGGGAGACTCTCACTGATGAGCCAAAAGATCTTCGTCGATGCCTGCTTCGGGCGACCCACCCCCTATACCCCGGTCTGGATGATGCGCCAGGCGGGCCGCTACCTTCCCGAATATATGGAGGTCCGCCAAAAAGCGGGCAACTTCCTCAACCTCTGCCACAATCCCGAACTGGCGGCGGAGGTAACCCTGCAGCCGGTCGACATCGTCGGTGTCGATGCGGCGATCCTCTTCAGTGATATCCTCGTGGTCCCCAACGAAATGGGGATGGCCCTCGATTTTGTCAAAGGGGAAGGTCCGGTCTTCGCCGAACCAATCCGTGACCGAGAGGATCTGGACGCCCTCATCGGCGGGGAAGAGGCGGCAGACAAGCTCACCTACGTCTACGAGACGATCCGCCTCGTCCGGGAGCGCCTGGCCGACGACAAAGCCCTCATCGGGTTCGCCGGCGCCCCCTGGACCCTGGCCACCTATATGATCGAGGGCCAGGGGACCAAGACCTACACCTTGTGCAAGAAGATGATGTACACCGATCCCGAGCTGCTCCATGCGATCCTGCGCAAGGTCACCGACGTGGTCAAGCTCTATCTGGAGAAGCAGATCCTCGCCGGTGCGGATGTGGTTCAGATCTTCGACAGCTGGGCCGCCGCCATCGAGCCCAGCAAATACGACGAGTTCTCCTGGAAATATATGGTTGAGATCGCCGAATACCTCAAAGAGAAGTACCCCCACATCCCCGTTATCATGTTCCCCAAGGGAATCGCCGCTTTCGTGGAGCGGGGCTGGGTCTACGGCAACTTCGACGTCTTCGGTGTGGACTGGGGCACCCCCATGGCCCTGGCCAAGGAGAGACTGGGAGATCGCTATGTGCTGCAGGGCAATATGGAGCCCTGCCGCCTCTATTCCAAGGAAGCGACAAAAGAGTGCGTCTCCTCTCTCGCCGAACTGATGAAAGAGGGACGCCACATCTTCAACCTGGGCCACGGTATCCTCCCCGATGTCCCGGTGGAGAACGCCAAATATTTCGTCAGCCTCTGCAAAGAACTCAGCCGGCGGGATTGAATCGGCCAGAGTTTCAGGATAGATAGACTCCCATGAAGATTGCTAGGCTTTCAGAGATCCTTCAGCAACTCGACAAAGAAAGCTATTACTGGCAGATCGGGTTTTACGGTCTAGTGACCGCGATGACCTCTCACGCTCTTTTTATGCTACTTTTTATATTCTTGGATATTCCCATTTTGGTAGCTGTTAATCTTCTGAGTGTCGGTATTTATCTTTATTGTATCTTTGTTTTAGGAATTCCTACACTCAGGAGCAAAGATGATTCCAAGATCGGATGGCTCGTTTATGGAGAGCTCATCGGGAGCAACTTCCTCGCTACCTGGTTACTCGGCAAAGAGGCCGGATTTCAGTTCTACTTCTATATTCCCGCTATGCTTCCGTTCTTTATTAACAGCTATTCAAGAATAGTCTATTTTCTACGCCTTGCTTTCATTGTTTTTCTCGCTCTATGGGTTGACATAAGCCCTCTTTTCGAATATTCCCGCCTCCCAATAGATTCCCTGTGGCTCCAACGTTTTCATTGGCTGAATCTACTGATTTTCCTCCTGATTATCAGCGCACTCTCTTATCTATATGCTTTGAAAGAACAGGCGTTTAGCCGTCAACTGATACACGACCTGAAAAGAGATCCCCTTACAGATCTTTTCAATCGACGTGCCTTGAGTGAGATGGTTGAGGAATGCCAAAAAACATCATCTCGTCTCGGAGTCTTGTTGTTGGATATCGATCATTTTAAGAAAATCAATGACAGTTTCGGACATGAATGTGGAGATCATGTATTGGAACAACTTGCATCAAAGTTGAAAAAAATCTGTCCTAACCAAAAGATTCTTCGATGGGGTGGAGAAGAGTTCTTGATTCTCTTCCCAGACACCGATGCCGATACACTCTATTTAGAGGCGGAACGAATCCGTAAAATGATTCAGTCTTCCATCCTCCATTACGAGGAAAAGAGGCTTAAAATGACGGTCACAATCGGTTCAACATTGTATGAGAGGGATACTGAAAGCTTTCGTGATGCTCTTTTACGAGCGGATTTTGCACTTTATCAAGGGAAACAAGACGGTAGGAATCGCGTAATTCTGCACTACTAACCCATCTCTTTTCCGCATTCTCAATCCAGAATATTGAGCATTGCCAGGTGACGGGGATTGATCCGGTATTTATTGTTGACGATATCGTCGATCCCCATCATACCGAATCCCCCTTCATTGTAGACGACGACTTTGTTGGAGTGTTCGCTTTTGAGCAGATGATCCACCGCCCGAACGGTGAACTCGAAGCCCATCAGTCGGTCATAACTGCTGGGAGCACCTCCCCGCTGGATATGACCCAGGACCGTGATCCGGGTCTCCATCCCCATACTCTCTTCGAGCCACGCAGCGATCTCCTGGGTTTTATGGGTTCCTTCCGCCACGATAGCCAGGATATAGCCCCGCCCGTGGGCGATCTCATCTTTGAGCCGCGCTTCGGTGACCGGGCGGTTGAAATCGACTTCCGGAATCACGCAGATCTCCGCTCCGGAGCCCAGAGCCGAGATCACCGCCAGATAGCCGCACTCCCGTCCCATCACCTCCACGACGAAGGCCCGGTTGAAGGTGGAGGCGGTGTCATAGATTCTGTCCAGAGCATCCCGGATAGTGTTGAGCGCCGTATCGACCCCCAGGCAGTATTCGGTCCCGTAGATATCGTTGTCGATAGTGGTAGGAATACCTACAAAATTGAGGGGAAACTCTTTGCTGAAGATATCCATCGCCCGAAAAGATCCGTCACCGCCCAGAACCACCAGGCCGTCGATCTCATGCTTTTGGAGGTTCTCGTAGGCCTGACGGCGGTAGGCGGCATCGTAGAACCGTTTGGAGCGGGAGGAGCGGATCACGCAGCCGCCCCGGTGAAGGATCCCCGCCACATCCCGGTGCTCCGCCTTTTTGATCCGGCCGTCGATGAGGCCTTCCAGACCGTCATAGATCAGGTAGGGGGTCTCCCCTTTTTTGTAGAGATAGTCGACAAACTTCTTGACCGCCGCGTTCATTCCGGGGGCGTCTCCCCCCGATCCCATAATCGCCAGTGCCACGATCTAATCCTTTGTCCCGGAGATTTGCCGGAATCTCTCTTTGAGAATCTGTTTCCCCTCTTCCACACCGGGTTGATCGTAGGGATCGACCTCCAGTATCGCCGCCGTGGCCGAGGTGAGGAGTTCATAATGATAGATCAGTTCTCCCAGATGCTCCTCGTCGAGACGGTCCAGGACGATCATATCCGTAGGGACTCCGTGCCGGCGGACGCTTTCGTAGGTGGCGTCACACTCCGCTTCCAGTAGCATCCCCAGACTCGAGCCCTCCACATAGGCACTCGATTCCAGGTATTTCAATTCCAGTGCAGGGATCGGCAGATCCCTTCCGAACTCCTTGACCTTGAGGAAGGTCACGGTTTTGTCCTGCGGTCCCTGGACGATCAACTGAAGAAAGCTGTGCTGATCCACCGAGCCGATCTGCCCCAGCGGGGTCAAGCCTCTCTGTTCTCCGCTTTCGGAGATCTTGCCCAGGGACTCTCCCCACAGCTGTACATACCACGCACTCAGATCCTCCAGACAGCTGCCGTAGGCAAAGAGAACGTTCATCGGATATCGTTCTCGGTGCTCGGCCAGGAAAAGCGCTTTGTGCAACAGGAGATCCTCGAGATCACTCCAGAAGCGCCTGCCATACGCTGCCGCGCCTTTCAGCAGACTCCGTGTATCGTATCCTGCCAGGGTCAACGGTACCAGCCCCACCGCGCTCAGGACAGAAAAACGTCCGCCCACATTGGACGGGACGGCGAAATGCTCCAGATCGTAATGTCGGGCAAAGGACCAAAGTGGCGATCCTTCGTCGGTGACGACCCAGATACGTCGTCGGTCTCTGCCGGCGATCTTGAGATCGAAATGGGCCACCGCCGCTCTGAAGATCGAGAGCGTCTCGATGGTCCCGCCCGATTTGGAGATGAGCAGAAAGAGCGTCCGTTCCCGATCGATCCTTGCGAACTTTTCGGCGATATCCAATGGATCGGTGTTTTCCAGAAAGAGCAGTTCTTTGATATCCGGCCGCCCGACCCGCAGTGCCCTGTCGATCGCCTTGGCCCCCAGAGAGGAACCGCCGATGCCGATCACCGCCAGGGTCTCCACCTCCCTGGGGAGCCCGTCTCTCGCAAGCGATTCCACCCTTCCAATCAGACCCTCCTCTGTTTCGGGCAGGTGATAGTAACCGCTGATGCCCTGCTCCTTCTCCCACTGCAGACGATCCCGTACCATGGCGATGCGTCGATACCCCTCCTCGCTCTCGTTTCTCCAGGGCATCCGAAATTCGATCATCTTTCCCTCCTGCTTTCGGCACCGAACAGGGTTTCAACCATCACCTGCCCCTCCTCCAGTAATTTGGCCAGATGCTCCTCGGAACGAAAACTTTCGGCATAGATTTTGTAGATATCTTCCGTCCCAGAGGGGCGCAGCGCTATCCAGCCGCCGGCCGTAACGATCTTGAGCCCGCCGATGGGGGCGTCGTTGCCGGGAGCCCGGGTATAGATCGCTTCGATCTTCTCACCGGTCAGTTCTTTGATCGTCACATCCTCGGCACGCAGGGCTTTGAGATTGGCCTTGAGCTCCCGGTCGGCGGGCGCGTCGATCCTGCGGTAGCAGGCCCGGCCGAAACGTTCCTCGTACTCCCGGTAGATCGTCGCCGGGTCTTTGCCCGTGACGGCCAGGATCTCTGCCGCCAGCAAAGTCATGATGAGGCCGTCCTTGTCCGTGGACCAGGCACCCCCGTCGTAGCGCAGGAAGCTCGCTCCCGCACTCTCTTCCCCGCCAAAAGCCAGCTTCCCGGAGATCATGCCGGGGACAAACCACTTGAAGCCGACAGGGACTTCGTAGATCTTCCGCCCGAAACTCTCGGCGACCCGGTCGATCATGGCACTGGAGACCAGCGTTTTGCCGATCATCTTCTCCG
>JALWZI010000100.1 GCA_027002755.1 Campylobacteraceae bacterium
CGCAAGGCTCTTACCGAGGGACGTCTGAGCCAGGGGCACGCCAAAGTGCTGCTGGCACTCCCCGAAGCGAAACAGCGGGTCCTCGTCGACACGATCGCCGGCCGCAAACTGAGCGTCCGGGAGACGGAGGAGCTGGTGAAGCGGACCCGTGCAGGAAAGAACATGCGAAACTCTAAACAGCCCTCCTCCCGCGAAACCGATCCGAAACTTCTGCAGCGACTCGAGAAACTGCTCCCCTTTCCCCACCGTCTGACCCGAAAAGGGCTGGAGATCAGACTCCCGGATGAGGCGGGTCTGAAAGCCTTTATCGATTTTTTGGACAAAAACGATCGATAAGTCCTGCTTAACCCTTATTTAAAACGCAAGATGATAAAATGCGTCAATTTTTACGAGGAGTGCCGATGCTTGAACTACATCCGTTCCTGATGGGAATCGTGCTGTTGATCTTTTTCTTCCTGATCTACCAGCTGAATGACCGGCTCTACGGGCCGCTTCTGCGTTTCATGGATGACCGGGAACAGACCATCGCCCGGGATCTCGAAGCGGCGAAGAATCTCAGCAGCGGCAGTGAAGAGCTGCTGGCCCAGGCCCAGGCCAAACTGGACGAGGCCCGCAGCGAAGCGGCCCGAATCCGCCATGAGGCTATCGAAGCGGCCAAAGCGGAGAACGCGGCGGCGCTGGCGGCCAAGCAGAGCACGCTGGAAGAAGAGTACCGCCGCTTCAGCGAAAAACTGGCCGAAGAGCGTGAGAGTCTGAAATCGACCGTGCTCTCCCAGCTCCCGCTGATCAAAGAGAGCCTCAAAGCGAAATTCAGCCAAATATGAGGAGAGGAATGAGCATGAAAAGAACCGTCATCACCCTTCTGGCCGCCCTGATCGTGCCGGCGTTTATACTGGCCGCCGGTGAAGCGGAAGGGGCCAGCCATTACGCAGCGATCGCGGGACGCAGCACCGACTTCGTTCCGAGGATCTTCAACTTCCTGATCTTCGCGGCACTTATCTACTACCTGATCGCCGATCCGATCCGGAATTTCTTCCGGGAGCGCCGGGAGAAGATCGCTTCGCAACTGACCGAGATCGAGAATCGCCTCCAGGCGGCCAAAGAGGCCAAGAAGGCGGCCGAGCAGACCCTGGCCGAGAGTGAGAAGAAGGCCCGGGAGATCCTGGAGGATGCCAGGAAAGAGGCCGAGCTGCTTTCGGAGCGGTACCGGGAGCTCGGCAGCAGAGAGTCAGCGGCCCTCGAACATCAGTACCGGGAACGGATGGAGATGGAAGAACGCAAAATGCAGCGGGAGACCATCATCTCGCTGCTGGACGAGAACATCAGTCCCGAGGATATCCCGTTGACCGGATCCCAGATCATCGATACCCTTGCAAAGAAGGTGGCCTAAATGAACGAACTGATCGCCAAACGGTATGCCAAGGCGCTGCGGGAGCTGGTTCCCGAGAAGGAACTGCCGGACCAACTGCGCCTTCTGCGTGAACTCCAGGCCTCTTTCGAGGCGCCGGAAGTGGATGAGATCGTACGCTCCCCGCTGGTTCGCGGTACGGAGAAGTTCCGTTTGCTGGTGGAACCTCTCAAGGAGAAGCTCGATCCCCGGCTCTATCGCCTCCTGGAGGTGATGAGCGAGAAAGGGCGGCTCGATCTCGTTCCGGCTCTGGCGGAGATCCTGGACTACGAGATCAAGCGTCTCCAAAACCGGTTCGAGGGAACAGTGGAAGCGGACAGCAAGCTTCCCAAAGAGAAGCTCGCCGAACTCGAAAGTGTCCTGGCACACTACAGCGGAGCGAAAATCACCTTGAAGCAGACCGGGGCGAAGAGCGACGGTCTCAAAGTGGCGGTGGATGATCTGGGGCTGGAGCTGAACGTCTCCAAATCCCGGCTCAAGTCCGAACTGTTGGATTTCATCCAGCGGGCACTCTAAAGCAAAGTAAACTTACAGAAAGGAGCAGCAGTGGCAGCGAAATTGCAAGCGGATGAGATCAGTTCCATTATCAAGGAACGGATCGAGAATTTCGAACTGAATGTAGATATCAACGAAGTGGGGAAGGTGATCGGGATCGGTGACGGGATCGCTACGGTCTACGGTCTGAGCAATGTCATGGCCGGTGAAATGGTCGAATTCGAAAACGGTACACGGGGACAGGTCCTGAACCTGGAGGAGTCCAGTGTCGGGGTCGTCGTTCTCGGGGAATATTCCGATATCCGTGAGGGAATGAGCGTCAAACGTCTGGGTGCACTTCTGGAAGTCCCCGTCGGAGACGGCCTGGTGGGACGTGTCGTCAACCCTCTGGGGGAGCCCATCGACGGCAAAGGCCCCATCGAGGCGAGCGAGAGACGTTTCGTCGAGGAGAAGGCTCCCGGTATCATGGCACGGAAATCGGTCCATGAACCCCTGCAGACCGGTATCAAAGCGATCGACGCTCTGGTCCCCGTCGGCCGCGGACAGCGGGAATTGATCATCGGGGACCGCCAGACCGGTAAGACCACCCTGGCCATCGACACCATCATCAACCAGAAGGGCCAGGACGTCATCTGTATCTACGTGGCCATCGGCCAGAAACAGTCCACTGTCGCCTCGCTGGTGAAGAAGCTGGAGGAGAACGGAGCGATGGAGTACACCATCGTCGTCAACGCCGGGGCCTCCGACCCCTCTGCGCTGCAGTTCCTGGCCCCCTATGCCGGGGTCACCATGGCCGAGTACTATCGGGACAACGGCCGTCATGCGGTCATCTTCTACGATGACCTCTCCAAGCACGCGGTCGCCTACCGTGAGATGTCCCTGATCCTTCGCCGTCCTCCGGGCCGCGAAGCCTATCCCGGCGACGTCTTCTATCTCCACTCCCGCCTGCTGGAGCGTGCGGCCAAGCTGAGCGACGAGCTGGGAGCCGGTTCGATCACTGCCTTCCCCATCATTGAAACCCAGGCCGGAGATGTTTCCGCTTACATCCCCACCAACGTCATCTCCATTACCGACGGACAGATCTTCCTGGAGACCGATCTCTTCAACTCCGGTATCCGCCCGGCGATCAACGTCGGTCTCTCCGTCTCCCGTGTCGGGGGTGCCGCCCAGATCAAAGCGATCAAAAAGGTTTCCGGTACCCTGCGCCTCGACCTGGCCTCCTATCGGGAACTGCAGGCTTTCGCCCAGTTCGCCAGCGACCTGGACGAGCACAGCCGGCACCAGCTGGAGCGGGGAGCACGGATGACGGAGCTGCTGAAGCAGCCTCCCTACGCTCCGATCCCTGTCGAGAAGCAGACCGTCATCATCTATGCCGGAACCAAAGGATATCTGGATGATATTCCGGTCTCCGAGATCAACCGGTTCGAGCAGGAGTTCTACACGTTCCTGGATGCAAAATACAGCAACATTCTGGAGAGTATCCGTGAGACGAAAGAGCTCAAGAGCGAGACCGAAGAGGAACTCAAAAAAGCGATCGAGGATTTCAAGTCCCAGTTTGCAGCATAATCCAAGGTTGAACCCATGGCTAGCCTAAAAGATATCAAGCGCAAGATCAAGAGCGTCAAAGGGACGCAGAAGACGACCCATGCCATGAAGCTGGTCTCTTCCGCCAAACTCAAGCGCGCCGAAGAGCTTGCCAAACGTTCCAAAACGTATGCCCAGAAGATCACGGAGATGATCGACGAGATCGCTCTGCAGATCGCCAAATACAACGATGTCAGTGACAACATCTACTTCAGAAAAGTGGAGAACCCCTCGACGGTGGACATCGTCTTCGTCACCGCCGACAAAGGGCTCTGCGGCGGATTCAACTCCCAGACGATCAAAGCGGTCAACACGATGATCGCCGAATGGAGCGCCAAGGGAGCCAAAGTGAGACTCCGTGCCATCGGCAAGAAGGGAATCGCCTACTATCGCTTCAACCAGATGGAGATGATCGACGAGATCGAAGGACTGAGCGCCTCTCCTTCCTACGAGGAAGCGGCGAAGTTCATCCGCAGTTGCGTCAACGACTACATTGAGGGCAAGACCGACAAGGTGGTCGTCGTCCACAACGGGTATGTCAACATGATCACCCAGGAGATCCGTGTGGACAATCTGGTTCCCGTCGATCCCTCCAACCTGCCTTCGGAGGCTCAGGCGAGCAGTTCGGAGCTGGAGCTGGAACCCGACGATGACGATACGCTGCTTGAAGCGCTTGTCCACCGCTATCTGGAGTATGTGATGTACTACGCTCTGATCGATTCGCTGGCGGCGGAGCACGGGGCACGGATGCAGGCGATGGATGCGGCGACCACCAATGCCAAGGAGATGGTCAAATCCTTGACGGTCCAGTACAACAAAGCACGGCAAGAAGCCATTACCACCGAACTGATCGAGATCATCAGCGGTGTCGAAGCACTGAAATAAAAAGAGGAGAGAGTACATGACTGGTAAAATCATTCAGGTTATGGGACCGGTAGTCGATGTGGAATTCAGCGACTACCTTCCCGAGATCAACGAAGCGCTGGAGACGACGCTGACCAGCAACGGCAAAGAGCATCGTCTGGTGCTGGAAGTCGCCATCCAGCTGGGCGACAACCGTGTTCGGACCATTGCGATGGATATGTCCGAAGGACTGGTGCGCGGCCAGGAGGTCAAAGCGACCGGTGCCCCGATCAAAGTCCCTGTTGGCGAAGAGGTTCTGGGTCGGATCTTCGACGTCATCGGTAACGTCATCGACGAAGGGGAACCCGTGGAGGCCAAGACCTACTGGTCCATCCACCGCACGCCCCCCGCGTTCGATGTGCAGAGCACCAAAGCGGAGATCTTCGAGACCGGGATCAAGGTCGTTGACCTCCTGGCTCCCTATGCAAAGGGTGGTAAAGTCGGCCTCTTCGGCGGAGCCGGTGTCGGAAAGACCGTCATCATCATGGAGCTGATCAACAACGTCGCCATGAAGCACAGCGGATACTCCGTCTTCGCCGGTGTCGGTGAGCGGACCCGGGAAGGGAACGACCTCTACAACGAGATGAAGGAGTCCAACGTCCTGGACAAGGTCGCCCTCTGCTACGGTCAGATGAACGAGCCTCCGGGAGCCCGTAACCGCATCGCTCTGACCGGTCTGACCATGGCCGAGTATTTCCGGGACGAGATGGGTCTCGACGTTCTGATGTTCATCGACAACATCTTCCGTTTCGCCCAGTCCGGTGCCGAGATGTCCGCCCTGCTGGGGCGGATCCCCTCTGCGGTCGGTTACCAGCCGACGCTGGCCAGTGAGATGGGCAAGCTTCAGGAGCGGATCACCTCGACTACCAAAGGTTCGATTACCTCAGTCCAGGCGGTCTACGTTCCTGCGGACGACCTGACCGACCCGGCACCCGCTTCGGTCTTCGCCCACCTGGATGCTACCACGGTTCTGAACCGTTCCATCGCTGAGAAGGGTATCTATCCCGCCGTGGATCCTCTGGACTCCACCAGTCGGATGCTCGACCCCGTCATCATCGGTGAGGAGCACTATCAGGTGGCACGCGGCGTTCAGCAGATCCTGCAGAAATACAAGGATCTCCAGGACATTATTGCGATCCTCGGTATGGACGAACTGAGCGAAGAGGACAAACTGATCGTCGAGCGGGCACGGAAGGTCGAGAAGTTCCTCTCCCAGCCTTTCCATGTCGCCGAGGTCTTCACCGGTGCCCCCGGACGCTACGTGACCCTGGAAGAGACCATCAAAGGTTTCAAAGGGCTCCTCAACGGCGAATACGACCATCTGCCCGAAGCGGCCTTCTACATGGTCGGAAGTATGGATGAGGCGGTTGAAAAAGCGGAAAAAATGAAAGAGAAGGCTTCCTAAGCCTCAAAGGATCTCCATGAAAACCATGAAACTTGAGATCGTCACCCCCAACGGCCTCATCTACGAAGGGGACGTGAAGATGGTCACCCTTCCCGGTAAGGAAGGGGAGTTCGGGGTCCTTCCCGAGCATGCCTCTCTCGTCTCGCTGCTGGAGACCGGTGTCATCACCGTGGAGACCGCGGACGGCAAAGAGATTATGATCGCCATCAATCACGGCTATGTCAAGGTGGATGAGAACAAGGTCAGTTGTATTGTCGACGGTGCCGTCCTCATCAGTGACGAAGAGGGCAGATTGAGCGAGCGGATGGCCGAGGCCAAAGAGCTTCTGCAAAAGGCCCAGACTTCCGATGTGGCCATTGCCGCAGCGGTCAGCAAGGTCGAATCGATCAAGAAATCCTACTGACGTGGGTTCTCTCTCCTCCTATCTATCACACAGCAGCGCCATCACCTGGATGGTGCTGCTTGTTCTCTCTCTCTATTTCATTGCGACCTTCTGGATCTTTATTTATCGGTATCGGCTTATCAGTCGACGGCTTCGATCCGAATCCCGTTCTCTGAGCCGGCTCTATATGGGGCGCAGTGAAAGTGTCTCTCCCGATTCGCTGCTGGCCGGTTATCTCCAGCAGATCGGTTTGATCAGTGCCGAAGTCCTCAAAGCTGCCTCCAACGATGCGGTACGCAGTGCCACCAGAGGATTGACGCAGCTCTCTATCATGGCTTCGACATCGCCTTTTATCGGCCTTTTCGGGACGGTCGTCGGTATTCTGGAGGCCTTTGGCCGTCTGGGTACCCAAAAGAGCGCCTCGCTCTCCGTGGTCGCTCCGGCGATCAGCGAGGCATTGGTGGCGACGGCGGCGGGGATCTTCGTCGCGGTCTTTGCCTATGCCTTTCATCTGTTGCTCAAACGTAAGGCCTACGAGCTCCAGTCCCTGCTGGAATCCCAGTCGGAGATCATCCTCGCTCAGCGGCAGCGGGAGGCGTGAGATGTTCCATTGGGATGACGATCCCGATCTGAATATCACCCCCTTTGTCGATGTGATGCTGGTGCTGATGGCGATTTTG
>JALWZI010000101.1 GCA_027002755.1 Campylobacteraceae bacterium
AAGAGTTCGTAGCCGCTGTGATACTCCAGGTTGGAGGGATCGCCGTAGACGAAACCGAAGTTGATGGTCATGGCGAGGATGAAGAAAAATCCGGAGATTACCTTCTCTGTGTTCATACGCGCTCCTTGTGTTGATGATAGTGTAGAACGGAGCGGCTTAGAAAGTGATGGACGCTAAGAGGCCTTGTGAACATGTCATTGAAACTTTGAATCTTATCAATTGGGTATCCCGGAAAACAACCGGTTTCACTCGATAGCTCTGGCAGTCGCGAACGCAAGCGCCCTTTCAGGGTGGAGCGCTCCTTTGTCGCCATCGAGTGAAACCTCCATCGAATAGGATTCAATTGAAAGCAGGATTCGGTACTTACAAGCGGGAGTGAACTCAGACAATGTTTCAGATTGCCGTTTTGCGGAAAAAGTCCCGGACATATTCATAGCCGCTGTAGAGGGTCAGGGCGACAGCGATCCAGAGAAGCAGGGTACCACCGGGCCACTCCATGAGCAGGAAGCCGATGGCGAACATCTGGCTGACGGTCTTGACCTTGCCCATCCAGCTGGCGGAGATGTCGATCCCCTGGCTGACGGCGGAGACCCGCAAGCCGGTGATGAAGAGCTCCCGGGTCAGGATCAGGTAGATCGCCCAGGGATCGGCCCGGCCCAGGAGCATGAGCCCCAGAAAGCCCGCCAGGGTGAGCATCTTGTCCGCCAGGGGGTCGAGGATCGCCCCCAGGGTGGTGATCTGGTCGAAGGTCCGGGCGATGTAGCCGTCGAAAAAGTCGGTGGCGCTGGCCAGGACGAAGAGAAAGGCCGCGGCATAGTCGAGCCAGCTGTAGTGGATCCCGGCGAAGATGCTCCAGTCCCTGTCGACCAGGAGCAGGTACATCAGCGGCGCCATCAGCAGGCGGATGAAGGCGAGGAGGTTGGGCACGTTATACATCCGCACTCCTGTGCGGATGTATAACGTGAATTGAGAATTGAGAATTGAGAATTGAGAATGTCGTTATGGATTTTTGTCTCAGAAAAGTTTGATCAAGCAATTCTCCATTCTCCATTCTCAATCCTCCATTCCGCTGAGCGAAGATCAGCGGAACGTCGTTCCTCCGTCGACCACCAGGGTATGCCCGGTGATCCAGCTCGCGTCGTCACTGCAGAGGAAGAGGACGGCACCGGCCAGGTCTTCGGGGGTGCCCATGCGGTTCAGCGCCGAGCGTTTGACGGTTTCGGCTTTGACCTCTTCGTAGTTGGTGAAGGCCCGCAGGGCGTCGGTCTCGATGGGGCCGCCGCTGACGGCGTTGACCCGGATGTTCCACTCGCCCAGTTCCACGGCGGCGTAGCGGGCCATCGCTTCGACGGCGGCTTTGTTGGTGCCGTGGCCGGCGTAGTTTTCGATGTAGATCAGGTTGCCGGTGGAGCTCAGGGTCACGATGGCACCGCCTCCCACCTTGTGCATCCGTTTGGCCGCTTCCTGGCTGCCGGCGACGAAGGCGCCCACGGTGGCCATGTAGATATTGGCCAGGCCCTTTTTGGGGCGGAGTTTCATGAACTTGCCGTAGCCGCCTACGACGGAGCGGCCGTAGATCATGGCATTGGAGACGAAGAAATCGACCCGGTCGAAATCTTCGTCGATGGCCTCGAAGAGGGGTTTGAACTGATCGGTATCGAGGATATCGAGGGGATAGCAGCGGGCTTTGACGCCGTAGCTCTCCTCCAGCTCCCGGGCGAAGGTCTCGGCGGCCTCTTTGTTGGAGTTGTAGGTGAAGGCGACGTTGACGCCGTTGCGGGCGAACTTTTCGGCGGTGGCTTTGCCGATACCTTTGGTGGCCCCGGTGATGACCAGGGTTTTGCCTTTCATGTTTTCGTACATCTTATTTGACTCCGGGAATGGTGTAGTTTTTGAGTGCCGCTTCGATCTTTTTCATATTCTCGGCACTGGGAGGAACGAGTGGGAGG
>JALWZI010000102.1:0-4918 GCA_027002755.1 Campylobacteraceae bacterium
AAGGCTCCAAGTTCGACGCCCACTCCGTCGCCGCCAAATTCACCTACAAGTTCTAAAACCATGCAGCCCTTCCTGGCGGCTGTGGGGCTGCTGCTTCTGCTGACAGCCTGCGGCAACACCCCGAACCTCCGAAACGAAACACTCCCCGATCAGGAGACACGCAAAACCAAACTGCTCAGTGCCGTCGGCTCTTCGTCCCAGCCTTTCATTCTTCAGACCTCACCATTCCGCCTCTTTGGTCTCCGTCCCCGTTCCCTCGCATGCGAAGGACGTACGATGCATCTCTATATCGAAGGCGACGGTCTCTCCTGGAAGACACGGCATACCCCTTCGGAAGATCCCACCCCCCTGGATCCGCTGGTCGGCAGGCTCTACCGCATGGATCCCAGCACATGCAAGATCTATCTCGCCCGTCCCTGCATGTATCTGCATGACCCGGTCTGTCGGCAATACGACTGGACGGCTGGCCGATACTCCGGACGGGTGATCGGGAGCTACCGGCAGGCTCTCAACCGACTCAAGGCCCGTTATCACAATCGGGATTTCATCCTCATTGGCCATTCGGGCGGTGGGACTATCGCCGCTCTGACAGCCGCCGGGCGCCATGATATACGCCATCTCGTCACTCTGGCCGGCAACCTCGATACCGATGCCTGGACCGTCCTGCATGGCACCGCGCCTCTGCGCGGCTCCCTCAATCCCGCCGACGAGGCCGCTACGCTACGCACCCTCCCCCAGACCCATCTCGTCGGAGGCGCCGACACCAATGTCCCCGAAACGGTCTATGAAAGCTACCGCAAACACTTCCCGGAAAACGCCCCCATCCGGGAGATAACCTACTCCTCCAACACCCATACCCATGGGTGGGAAAGCACCTGGAGAAACTATCTGAAACAGATTCACTAAAAGGTAAAAATATGGAAAAGCAGAACCAACACGGAGCAGATACCGCCATCCAGCAGATCAAATTCGACTATGCGGTGAACCTCCCTACCTTTCTCAAAAGTACCGGGCTGACGCTTGTCATGACCAATTATCAGGCCCACAAACTGATGATCATCGGTGAACATGAGGGCCAGCTCGACATCCGTTACAAAAACTTCCAACGCCCCATGGGCATGTATGCTGACGGCGGCCGCCTCTGGGCCGGCTTCGGCCATATGCTCTGGGAGTTCGCCAACTTCAGCTCCGCAGCGGAAAAGATCGAAGAGGGACAGCACTACGATGCTTGCTACCTCCCTCTGAACCTCCACGTCACCGGTGATATCGATATCCACGAAATGGAGTCCATCGATGACAAACTCTATTTCGTCAATACCAAGTTCTCCTGCCTCTGTACGCTGGAGGATCACAGTAGTTTCAAACCCTTCTGGAAACCTCCTTTTATCAGCGATCTCCTGCCGGTGGACAAGTGTCACCTCAATGGCTTTTGCAGCCGGGATGGCGAACCACGCTATGTGACGGCCCTGGGCAAGAGCGACGAACCCCTCGGATGGAGAGCCCACAAGGCCGATGGCGGTATCCTGATGGATATCCAGAGCAACCGTATCCTCCTCAAAGGTCTGAGTATGCCCCATTCTCCCCGGTGGTATCGTGAAAAGCTCTGGTACCTCGAGTCAGGAAAGGGGACACTCTCTTACTACGATCTGGCGACCCGGCAGAGCACCACCGTCGCTACCGTCCCCGGTTTCACCCGTGGACTGCATCTGCTGGGCGATCTGGCCTTCATCGGGGTCTCGAAAGTGCGAGAGAGTGCCACCTTCAGCGGACTGCCTATCACCAAACTGCCCAAGCGGGTCGCCGGGATCTGGGTCGTCAACATCACCACCGGTGCCATCATCACCTTCATCGAATTTACCCAGGGGATCGACGAGGTCTTCGCCGTGGCGGCCCTGCCCCACCGACGGATGGAGCTCTTCGATTTCACCCATTCCCTCTCCCATATCAGCTATATGGTGGATGACGAAGACACCAAACAGGTGAAGATGCCTGAAAAACCCATCGAATTGGCGACCCCCCATTTCGACAAAGGCAACGACCTCTACACCGAAGGGAAAAAGGAGGAGGCGATCGCAGCCTTCAAAAAAGCTCTGGAGATCCAGCCTGACTATCTCCCCGCCACTTTCAACATGGCTATCGCCCTGGGAGACCTGGCGCGCTACGACGAAGCTCTGGAGGTCCTGCAGGAGGTCATCGACAAAGACGCCTCCATCGCCGAGGCCTACAACTCTCTGGGGTATGTCTATTATAAAAAGGGGGATATCGAACGGGCACGGAAGAACTTCGAAAAAGCCATCGAGATCAATCCGGACTATCAACAGGCCAGGAACTCCCTGACAATCCTTCTGAAAGAGTTGAAACAAGGTGGAGGCAGCAGAGAATGATCCGGCAGTATCGGCTCAAAAACGTCTACGGCAGACTCTCGGAGGCTGCGCGAAAGGCATTGATTGACTTTTGGATCGGTTTGAAGGTCCTGACCCCAGAGGAGGCAGAGGAGCGTTCATACCAGGCAGCTTTTCTACTTCTGGACAAGCATGACGAGATCGTCGGTGTCAATACGGTCTATATCGACAATCTCCTTTTCCCTGCCAATCCCTACTATTTCTACCGCACCCTGATCCATCCGGAACACCGCCATTCCTACAATATTCTCATCGAAATGTTCAACCGGACCTTCATTCTGCTCGAAAAAAAAGAGCGAAAAACCAAACAGGCCAAAGGGCTGGCCCTCACCATAGAAAATCCCAAACTGGCGAAAACCCTCTCGCTTGCCAGATTCCGAGAAAGTGGGGAGACCCACATCGTTGAGAGGCTTGGCATCCTCTACGCCGGGAAAGACCGCTTCGGGCACGATCTGTGGTATCGCAACTTCCCAAAAGTGTAACAGCACCGTTGCGAAACTGAGGCAGGTTCTGACAGAACCTGCCTACAGATATCCGTTGTCTTTCAGGTATCTCAAAATCATTTCGGTCTGTTCTGCCTCATCGGCAGCGGGATCACTCAAATGGATCTCTGGTGCATCGGGAGCTTCATAAGGGGCATCGATTCCGGTAAATCCCCGAAGTTCGCCCCGTCTCGCCTTGCGATACAATCCCTTGGGATCCCGTGCTTCACAAACCGGCAGCGGCATATCGACGAAGATTTCGATGAACTCTCCCTCGTCGAGCTGGGTACGGATCTGTTCCCTCTCCTGCCGAAACGGAGAGATAAAAGCCGCCAAGACGATCAGACCGCTGTCGATAAACAGTTTCGCCACCTCTCCGATTCGCCGGATATTCTCCCGACGATCCACGTCACTGAACCCAAGATCCCGATTGAGCCCATGACGGATATTGTCCCCGTCCAGGAGATAGGTATGTTTCCCCATCTCCCAGAGGCGCCGTTCGAGACGATTGGCCAACGTACTCTTACCGCTCCCACTCAAGCCGGTGAACCACAGGAGACAGGGACGCTGGGATTTGAGCCCGGCCCGTTCCGCTTTGCTGACACTGTGAGGGTGCCACTGCAGCAGAGAATTACTCTTCAGCAAGGCTTGCACTCCCATTCCGGATAGTGTTCCCGAATATAGGCGTTGAGCGCCTTCTCCGCTTCTGTATAGACACGAGTTTCCCGCTTCGATCTGGTCGAAATCCCTACAATCATCCCTGCGGCGACCGTTTCGTGGCTGATTCGGTCGATCAGGATGAAAGCCCCGGTACGCTTACTCTCCTCATAGAGATCGAAAGCCACCTCCTCCTCCAGGTCGATCCTGACACGGGCGATATCATTGAGCTCGAGGGACTGAGTGGTCATCTTTTCCCAGCTGTTGACATCCCGTTTGAAAAGAACGGTACCCACACGTGCCGGAACCTCCAGAGAGTAGAGCTTGAGAAGATACTCCCTGCTTTTCCAGGGGGTTTCATCCATCCAGACCATCATCGCCTCAAAGCCATGGCCCAGATAGGGTTCGTTCTCCCCTTCCCGGACGATAAGATCTCCCCGGGATATGTCGATCTTTTCTTCAAGTGTCAAAGTGACGGCCATAGGAGAACGCGCTTCCTGCAAGGATGCCACCGTTTCCGAAGCTTCCTGCTCGGGATTGACCGGGGGAACGATCTCACGGAGTGTCGCTCTCTTTCGGGAGGGAAAGATCCGGATCCTGTCTCCTGGATGGATCGCTCCTGAAGCGATGGTTCCGGCATAGCCCCGAAAGTCGGGATAGACGCGGTTGACAAACTGGACCGGGAATCGGAAAGACTCAAACTCACCCCGGTTGATTTTAACACTGTCCAGATAGGGAAGAAGCGCTTCGCCCTCGTACCAGGACATTTTGGAAGATTTCTCGACAACATTGTCTCCTCGCAGAGCCGAGATCGGGATGAATTCGATCTGCTGATAGAAACTTTTGTAAGGCAGGGAAAAACGAAGTTTTTCGTACATCAACCGATAGTCAGTGACGATCTCCTCAAAGCGCTCTTGGCTGTACTCTACCAGGTCCATCTTGTTGATGGCGATGACGAGATTTCGGATCCCCAGGAGGCTCACCAGAAACGAGTGGCGACGCGTCTGGGTCAGCACGCCCTTTCTGGCATCGATCAGGATGACCGCCAGGTCGGCAGTACTGGCGCCGGTAACCATGTTGCGGGTATACTGCTCATGGCCGGGGGTGTCGGCGATGATATATTTGCGCTTCTCGGTGGAGAAGAACCGGTAAGCCACATCGATGGTGATCCCCTGCTCTCTTTCACTCTGCAAACCGTCAACCAGAAGAGCGAAATCGAACTCCTCGTCCGGTGCCGCGCCATAGCGTCTGGAATCATTTTTTAGCGCGTTGAGATGGTCTTCGAAGATCATTTTGCTGTCATAGAGCAAGCGCCCGATGAGGGTGGACTTGCCATCATCGACACTTCCGCAGGTGATGAATCGGAGCATCTCCTTG
>JALWZI010000102.1:4928-6767 GCA_027002755.1 Campylobacteraceae bacterium
CCCGAAGGTAGGACTCGATATTTTCGGCAATCTTGTCACGATCCATCAGAAATAGCCCTCGATCTTCTTCTTCTCCATAGAGCCCTCCTGATCTTTGTCGATAAGACGGCCTTCCCGTTCACTGTTTCGACTCAAGAGCATCTCCTGTATCACCTCCGGCAGCGTGGCAGCATTCGATTCGATCGCTCCACTGAGGGGATAACAGCCCAGTGTCCGGAACCGGACCATCTCCATCTTCGCTTTTTTTCTCAGCGCCTCCGGCATCCGATCGTCATCCACCATGATCTTGGCCCCTTCATACTCCACTACGGGCCGTTTTTTCGCAAAATAGAGGGGAACGATCGGAATCTTTTCCAGGTAAATATACTGCCAGATATCCAGCTCTGTCCAGTTGGAAAGGGGAAAGACACGGACGCTTTCGCCTTTGTCGATATGCGTGTTGAAGAGGTTCCAGAGCTCCGGACGCTGGCGTCTGGGATCCCATCGATGATACCGATCCCTGAAAGAGAAGATCCGCTCTTTGGCACGACTTTTCTCTTCATCCCGCCTTGCTCCGCCGATGACAGCATCGTACCCTCCCGCATCCAGGGCCTGTTTCAATGCCTGGGTCTTCATGATATCGGTATGGATCTTCGAGCCATGGATAAAGGGGTTGATTTCCATCTCGATCCCCTCGGGGTTGGTATGAACCACCAGATCCATGCCTATCTCTTTGACTCGTCGATCCCGAAACTCGATCATCTCTTTGAACTTCCAGAGTGTATCTACGTGCAAAAGCGGAAAAGGGGGTTTGGAGGGGTAGAAAGCCTTCAAGGCAAGATGGAGCATAACCGAGCTGTCTTTTCCGATGGAGTACATCATGACCGGATTGGAAAAACTTGCTGCCACCTCCCGCAGGATATATATACTCTCGGCTTCGAGCTGCTTGAGGTGCGTCATCGCCCCCTACCCCTTGAACCCATAGAGAGCCGGAAAGAGTACGATACTGGCCAGAACCAGGATCTGGAGAATGATGAAAGGGATGACCCCCCGGTAGATGTCGGTAGTACGCACCTCGGGAGGTGCCACCCCTTTGAGGTAGAAGAGGCTGAAACCGAAAGGGGGTGTCAGGAAGGAGCTCTGGAGATTCAGGGCGATCAGGATCGCAAACCACATGGGATCGATGCCGATCTTCTGGGCGATGGGCAGCAGGATCGGGACCACGATGTAGGAGATCTCGAAAAAATCGATGAAGAAGCCCAGGAACATGATGATCGCCATGGTCAGGATCAGGAATCCCCATTTCTCACCCGGCAGCTGGGTCATGAAGTTCTCCACGATCTCGTCGGCTCCACTGTAGATGAAGACCATGGAGAAGGCCGTCGCTCCCACGAGGATCGCAAAGACCATGGAGGTGGTTTTGACCGTCTCGAGGGAAGCCTCTTTGACCATACGGTAGTCGAGCTTGCGGTAGATCGCCGCCAGGATCAGGCTGCCCAGAGCTCCCAGAGAGGCCGACTCGGTCGGCGTGGCGATCCCGGCGAAGATGGAACCGAGCACCAGGACGATCAGCGTCAGGGGCGGGATGATGGCGATCAGGGCCTTTTTGACACTGGCACCGTAGCGAACCCCCTCCTCCGGCTTGAGCGCCGGAGCGACGCTCGGCTTGAGGAAAGAGACGACAAGAATGTAGAGGATATAGACCCCCACCAGGGCCATACCAGGCCAGATAGCCACTTTGAAAAGGTCGCCTACCGGCAGCTGAAAGACATCCGCCAGAACGATGAGGACGATGGAGGGAGGGATGATCTGCCCCAGGGTCCCCGCGGCGCAGATCGTTCCGGTGGAGAGGGCCTTGTC
>JALWZI010000103.1 GCA_027002755.1 Campylobacteraceae bacterium
GGGATCGGGACCGGTTCACCGGTGGCGTAGGAGTGCATCCCGCTGAGATAGAAGTTGACCCCGAAGTAGGTCATGATGACCGAAGCGAAGGCCAGGAAAGAGGCGGTGGCCAGGATGAAGGGGCGATCCCATTTCGCGACCAGGCGCAGATGCAGAACGATGGTGTAGACGACGATGCTCACATAGGCCCAGGTCTCCTTGGGGTCCCAGCCCCAGTAGCGGCCCCAGGATTCGTTGGCCCAGACCCCGCCGATGAAGTTGCCTACCGTCAGCATCGAGAGCCCGATGATCAGTGCCGCCTCGTCCACGGCCACCAGCCGATGGATCGCCCGGTCGATCTGGGGACGTCGCGCAGGATTACGAAAGATGAAAAGCCATAGAACGATGAAGCCGATCAATGCCCCCAACCCTAAAAAACCATAGCTGGCGGTGATCACCGAGACGTGGATCGTCAGCCAGTAGGATTTGAGCACCGGGACCAGGTTGGTGATCTGGGGGTTTATATTGCTCAGATGAGCGGTGAAGAGAAAGATCCCCGCCACCATGACCGTCGCGCCCAGCACCAGCAGCGAGTGACGGAAAAAGATCAATCCCGCCAGCATCGCCGACCAGGCGATATAGAGCAGCGACTCGTAGGCATCGCTCCAGGGAGCGTGCCCGGCGATGTACCAGCGCAGCCCCAGTCCGAAAGTGTGCAGCGCAAAAAGCAGAATCAAGACTACACCCGCCCCCAAGCGGATCCGGCGGAACCAGGGGCCGGGCCTCTCCCGCAGGATCTCGGCGAAGCCCGCCAGGATCAGCACCAATCCCAGCAGGAGATAGATCCCCACCAGACGGGGAAAGAGATGGAGCCGATTGTAGAAGAGCTCCGCCTCGACCTTCTCTTTGGGAGGGATCAGCTCGGCACCGTAGCGCCGCTGATAGTGTCGGATCTGGGCGATCATCTCCCGGGCGGCCGCCCACTCTCCCGCAGCGGCGGCATCGATGAAGTGCCGGGTCAACGCCTCCACCGTCGCCCGCTCTTTGCCGGCGAACTTCTGCATCGCATCGAGGGGGTTGTACCAGGTGTGGTGGGGATCGCCCGGCATGGGAAAGATCCGGTAGAGGTTGCCGTAGAAGACCATATAGATGACGTTGAGCTTCTCGTCCAGAGCGATCACCTCCCGCTCGAAGGTCCCCCGCTCTCCCGGTTTGACCCGGTTGGCCTCTTCGACATACTTTTTGAGCTTGTAGCTCTTTTTCCCCTCGAAAGCGTCGGCGAAGGCGGCGTATTTTTCCCCTTGGGGGAGCCCCAGAACTTTCCGAAGCCTGGGGGATTTGACCCTGATCAGCCGGGCATAACGCCAGAGATCGGGGTGGCTCAGCATCCCCAGCAGCACCTGGTCCTGATCCATGCCCCGCCAGGAGAGAGAACCGTGGAGTTTGTAGAGCAGCTGGGTGTCGAGGGAGTTCACCGGCTCCATCCGCCCCACGGGAGACTGAACGATGAGTCGGCCGAAATCCTCTGCCCCGGCCTTGGAGCCCTGGGCATAGGCCGGAAGATACTTTTCGAAGTCGGCCGGGGTCGCCGCCTGCGGGGTCACGGTGAAGAGAGCGAAGAGGAGCAGGAGTATCCCCTGCGGTGCCGTCGCTTTCAGGTATCGCACCAACTTCCCGAAACGCGACGTGGGATCGAAGAGGTTCCAGAGCAGCCCCAACGCCAGAAGGATGTAGCCCAGATAGGTGGGCCATTTGCCCGGATCGTCGTTAACGCTGAGGATCGTACCCTTTTCATCCTGATCGTAGGAGCTCTGGAAAAATTTGTACCCGCGATGATCCAGGGTGTGGTTCATGAAGATCCGATAGTCGAAATTCCCCGACTTCGGATCGATCACCGTCACTTCGCTGGCGTAGGAGCTGGGGGCCATGGAACCGGGATAGCGCTCCAGCCGGAAATCCCGTAGCTTCAGGGCGAAGGGGAGCTTCACCACCTTGCTGCCGAACTCCACCGTCACCTTCACCTCGCCGAAATCCAGGGTCCTGGCGAAGCCCTTGCTCCCCCGCTGTCCCACCAGTCGGGTCTGGCGGCACTTTCCGGCATAACAGACCTTCACCGTCAGCAACCCCATCGTCGCTCGCCCCTTTTTGGCGAATGTGTAGTCGACGAACTCCACCGAGAGCTCCCTGCCCCCGTCGAAGAGGATCGTCTCTTTGAAGTCATTGTTCCCGATGGCGGAGAAGTCTTTGCGAAACTCCTGATACCAGGCTCCCGCCGGCGTGCGGATCGTCACCTGCAGGTAGGGTTCGGCGGTGAGCATCCGGTTCTCGCTCGTCCCTTCCCGGATGTGCAGGATCCCTTCCTGACCGAAGTAGTGGGTCGTCGCCGCTCCGATCCCGATGAGCAGAAAGGCCGTGTGAAAGAGAAAACGGGGCGGATGCCGCCACATCCGATATCGCCAGATGATCCCCGCCAGATTGATCCCCGCCAGAAAAAGCGTTCCGATATACCACCGGCTGTAGTAGACCAGCACCCGGGCCGTGGAAGTGCCGTAGTCGTTTTCCAAGAATGTGGCCGCCGCCGCCCCGATGCCGAGGATCGACAGCAGGAGCAACGTGGTTTTGATGGAGAAGAGAATGGAAAGAAACTTTTTTATCAATTTGATGTCCTTCAGTGAGCGTCATTGGTCACTAGTCACTGGTCATTGGGAAAATTATTTCTTCCTCCCAATCGCCAATAACCAATGACTAATGACCTCCGAAGCGGAACGCTTCGGAATCAAATGATCCCCTCTTTTTTCAAATACTCTCTCCACTCTTCCTTCTTGTACTTGCCCTTTTCCACCCCGTCGACGAAGGCCATGATCTTGCTCAGGACATGGGGCTTGACGTAGCCGGGGAGTTTCCACATGGTCTTCCCCTTGGAGCTGAGGAGGACCACGTAGGGGGTCACCTTGACCTTGTAGAGCATCTGGAGATTCTGGGTCGTCGTCCCCACGCCCAGGATTGTGTAGGCCATCTGATCGTCCCTGGGGATCCGGTAGATATCGAACCCCTGTGCCGCTTTGTGCAGTTCGGGATCTTCGTTGAGCTCCCGTTTCATTCTTTCGCAGTAGGGGCAGGTGTGGGAATCGAAGAGCAGCATAATGGGACGGCCCGTGTAGGGGATCTGCCGGGAGAACTTCACGATCCCCTGGGAATGTTCCTGCCCGGAGGGTGCGGCGGCGTTCCCCTCCCCGGCCCAGAGTATGAAACCGGCCGTCAGCAGCAGCGCGATGACTCTCCTCATTTTTTGGGGCCTCCCACATGGACTCCGTGGCTTTCATAGTAGGCTTTGAGGGCTTTGTAGACCTCCCCGTTCTTCCGGTCTTTGCCTTTCCAGGCTCCCTCTTTGACGAACTGCAGCGTCACTTTGAACTGCTTGGGGGGCATATACCCCGGGACGATGAAGATGGAGACCCCTTTTTCGTCTGTGAAGATCAGGGTCGGCGTCGCATCGATATGATAGATCCCCACCAGGGTTTTGGTGTCCACATCCATCGCTTCGCCGTTGTGCATGAACTTGTGGCGCTTCTGGGCCATGGCGTCGATGTAGATGGGGGTCACATCCTGCCGGATCGCCTCGGCCAGTTCCGGATCCCTGCCCACATCGTCCTGGAGTTTCCGGGTATAGGGATCGGCGCTCTGGCCAAAGACCAGCAGCATCGGTTTGCCCGCAGGGTCGATCTTGGCCCCGTCGCGGAAGACCTGATAGAAGCGGGAGAGCTGCGCTTTGGGGGCCGGGGTTTTCACGGCAGTTTTTTCGGCCGCCTCTTCGACCTTCGTCCCACTCTTCGCCTCGGAGGAGGCTGCAGGAGCGGCGGAATCGGCCGGTGTCGCAGCGGGTTCCTTGATCTGCCGGGCCTCGGTCTTGCTGTCACTGCATCCTGCCGCCAGGAGTGCCGATACACAGAGGGCTATTGCGATGGTTTTCATCGGTTGGATCCTTTCACTCACATCATGGTCACTCGGGAAATTGTAGGGAAAATCCTTTAAATTCGGGCAGCGGAGGCTATGGAACTGCCCGAATCTAAAGGATCGCCGCGGGGCCACCCCCGCAGCCACCCGGTCTATTTGGCGTTGGCTCCGGCATGGAGCAGTTTGTCCATCACCTCCTGATGCTGCTTGTCGCTCAGGATGCCGGGAGTGGTGTTGACCTTCTCCCAGAGCTTCTTGTTGGTCATGTTCTTGTGACAGCCCATGCAGACGCCGGTGCGCTCCATCTTGTCGCGCATATCTTTGTCCAGCGCTCTCGAGGCCGGCCAGTGGGATCCCACGTTGACCAGCTGCTTGCCGGTCTTGCGGTCGACCACCTTGGACCAGTCGAAGTTCATGCCCGGGATCGCCTTGATCTGGACCGTCGTATGTTTGGAGGCGAACTTGCCGGTGGCCAGATCCTGGAGATCGACTTTGAGATCTCTGTCCTGATCGGTCAGGAACTGTCCGTCCTGGATGCCGTAGCCCAGGGCTTTGGGATTGGAGTGACAGCTCTCGCAGGTCCGTGCCTTGCGACCGGTGGTATGGGGCTGGACCGGAGACATATCGATGGCGTCGACGGTCTGGCCGTTGTCTTTGACCCGTGCCTGTTTGTTGAGGGTGACGGTCTCTCCGTCAGGCCCGATGATGGTATAGGTGACCTGGCATCCGGGGATGATCGGGGTCACGAGCCCTTCGCCGTTGATCCCCAGGATCGGATCCTCCCATCGCAGATAGCTGCGGGTCTCGTGGGCTTTGCCGATCTGCTTCTTGCCCTTGGTTCCCAGGATCGATTCGCTGGTCTCCCCGTTGGCGAAGTGGGTACTGCCGCTGGCGATCCAGTCGATCTTGGTCTTGCCTTTGGTGTAGTCGACCTTGACGTGACAGCCGTAGCACTGGGGCGCCCAGTCGCTGTGGCAGCTGTAGCACTCCAGGTTGTCCATGTGGGCCTGGACCTCATCCATGGCCACCTTGCCGGCCTCGGATTTGTAGGATTTCTTCATGTGCTTCTCTTTGAGCAGCGGCACTTCCAGATCCTTGCCGCTGGCCAGGTGGACGACCACTTTGTCACCCTTCTTGACCACGTTGCCGAAGGGGTTGCCCCGGGTGGTGAGCAGATAACCGTCCATGGGCTTGTAGACGGTTCCTTGCTTCATCCAGGCAGGAAGCTTCTTGCTCAGACCGCGAGGGCCTTTTTTGGCGCCCATGGCGAACTCTTTCTCTCCGTAACCCATGGCCAGCTCCCAGGGGAACTTGCGAGTCGTTCCGTGACAGTCGCTACATTCGATCTCCACCTGCCCCAGGGTCGAGCCGTAGAGGGTACCGTCCCCGTGCATGTCGATGGAGGTATGGCAGTCCTGGCAGGTCATGCCGGCCTGGAAGTGCAGATCCTCCTTGATGTGCTTGTAACGTTTGCCGTGGGTCTTGAGCTGGGCTTTGCCGCCGGGCATCAGAGGCGAGCTGTAGGGCTGCTCCATCAGACCCATGTAGCTGACCCCGATCCGCTTGCCGCGGTTGTGGCAGGAGTTGCAGGTCTCGGGGTGGATCCCGCTGAAGGTCACACCGGTACTGGGGACATGGACCTTGGCTTCCCGGGTCCCCTGCATCTCATGCACCAGCAGATGGCCGTGCTCTTTTTTGTCGATGGTGGGATCGCCACCCTCGTAGAGCCCTTCGTTGCCGTAGGGGATGTGACAGGCGGAGCATCCCATACCGCGCCAGTCGCCCCGGCCTTTACGCCCTCGGACCCCGATATGACAGCGCTGGCAGTCGCTGCGCTGATAGGTGATGGAGGCGTGGTAGGCGACCCGCGCCTGATAGGCTTCGTCGCTCTCTCCCGGCTTCTTCTTCAGATCCGCATCGCTCTTGGGAGGGAGCGGCAGCTGCTTGAGCTCGGTGGGGAACTGATCGGGATACTTCTCGATCATCGCCAGCATATACTTTTTATAATCCTCTGTCCCCCACGCGGGTTTTTTGCCGTCACTGTCCTTGACGTCGTAGTTGGCGAACTTCACCTTCATGGTGGGCTCGGTTCCCCAGGTGTGCAGGTTCCCCTGGATCTTACCCGCCTCGGTGGCCATCAGGGCCTTTTTCATGTTGGCGACGGTGTCGGCATGGCAGACACCGCAGGTCTTGTCCATGACCCAGTAACTGCCGGGGTCCCGGACAAAGTTGGCCAGGGATCCCGGGTGGGACTTGGGCGCACCTTTGTGGGCCTCTTCGGCCGTCCCCGCCTTGGGGTTACCGCCGTGACAGACGACACAGCCGCCGCTGTCGCCCATCCCTTTGCCCATGGCGACGATCTGTTTCATCATATCCGACTTGGGATCCCGGATCGATTCGATCCCCTGGTGGCACTTCACACAGCTGTCCCCGCCCGAGACACTCTTCGGGGCCATCGTCGACCCCTTTTCGTGCATCGCGGCGGAGAGCATCATCGTACTCCCGGCGATCATGGCGATCGCGGCGATTCTCAACTTCCCAGCCATCTTTTCCTCCTTGTAGGCTCTGAGGAGACACTCCTCTACCTGACATCATACGGGGCCAAAGTGCCGTGAAAGTGCCCAAACCTGTCTATTTTAAAAAAGTTTATATTTTAAGTTGGCTCTAGACTAGCAACCCTTTCATTTGAGATACTTCTTTAGCCTCTGATTGAGGATATTATACATGGTTTCATTGGACTTCCTCCAGCGGAACTCGCACTCCTTGAGATGAATCTCAAAGTTTTTC
>JALWZI010000104.1 GCA_027002755.1 Campylobacteraceae bacterium
GGTCCAGAGTGCGGCCCTCAAGCTCGTCGTCGACCGCGAACGGGAGATCAAGGCCTTCAAACCCGAAGAGTACTGGAGCATCCAGGGGATCTTCGAAAAGAGTATCGAGGCCGATATCTACAGCTTCGAGGGCAAAAAGATCGAAAAGATGACCCTCAAAAACGGGGAGGCGGCCCAGCGCATCGTCCAGTCGGCCAAAGAGGAGGCTTTCAAGGTCGGCTCCATCGAAACCGCCCGCCGCAAGAGCAAGACGCCGCCTCCCTTTATGACCTCCACTCTCCAGCAGGCCGCCTCCACTCAGCTCGGTTTCTCTCCCAAAAAGACCATGATGGTGGCCCAAAAGCTCTATGAAGGGGTCAAGACCCACAAGGGGACGATGGGGGTCATCACCTATATGCGGACCGACAGCCTCAACCTGGCCAAAGAGGCTGTGGCCGAGGCACGGCACTTTATCCAGGAGCGGTTCGGCGACCGCTACCTGCCCGCCAAACCCAAATACTACGCCTCCAAAGCCAAGGGAGCCCAGGAGGCCCACGAGGCGATCCGTCCCACAATGACCGAGTTCACGCCGGAGAAGGCGGCCAAATATCTGGCCCCTGACGAGCTCAAACTCTACCGCCTCATCTACAACCGCTTCCTGGCCTGCCAGATGACCGAGGCGGAGTTCGAAACCCAGACGATCCTCTTCGAGGGTGAGAAATCGGTCTTCAAAGCTACAGGCCGTAAGCTGATCTTCGACGGTTTCTACCGCGTCACCGGCTATAGCGAAAAGGACAAACTCCTTCCCGAGCTCCAGGAGAAACAGCCGGTGGAGCTGAGCGATATCAAAGCGGAACAGCACTTCACTGAGCCGCCGCCGCGCTACAATGAAGCGAGCCTCATCAAAAAGCTCGAATCCCTGGGGATCGGCCGCCCAAGCACCTATGCACCGACGATCACGATCCTGCAGAACCGCAAATACATCGAGATCGAAAAGAAGCGGATCCACCCCACCGAGATCGCCTTTACCGTCATCGAGATGCTGGAGAAGCACTTCCCGGAGATCGTTGACAGCAACTTCACCGCCCGGATGGAAGAGACCCTGGACAAGATCGCCGAAGGCAAAGAGGACTGGCAGAAGGTCCTGCTGGAGTTCTACGAACCCTTCATCGAAAAGATCGCCGAGGGGAAAAAGTCGATCCCTTCGCTCAAGGTGGCCGAACCCATCGGAGAGAAGTGCCCCGAATGCGGATCGGAGCTGCTCAAACGCAAAGGGCGCTACGGGGAGTTCATCGCCTGCAGCAACTTCCCCAAGTGCCGCTACAGCCGCAATCTCGACGGCACCGAACCGGAAAAGCCCGAAGCAACGGATGAGATCTGCGACAAATGCGGCGCCCCCATGGTGATCAAGAACTCCCGTCGGGGTAAATTCCTCGCCTGCAGCGCCTACCCCAAGTGCAAAAACGCCAAACCCCTCACCCCGCCTAAAGAGCTGGAGGTCCCCTGCCCCGAGTGCGGCGGCAAGCTTATCGAGCGCCAGGGGCGCCGCGGCACCTTCTACGGCTGCGCCAATTACCCCAAATGTAAATTCATCGCCAACTTCGAACCGGTGAACAGAAAGTGCCCCGAATGCGGCTACCTGATGGGGGTCAAACACCTCAAGAGCGGGGATGTCCATTTCTGTTTCAAATGCAAACACAAAGAGGCAGTTTCCGACTGAAGTCGGAAAAGTGAGGAGTGAGGAATGAGGGGATTTCGTCGTTTGTCGTTTGAACGGGGCTTCGCCCCTCTTTGTCGTTCGAATTTTATCGACAGTCGACAGTCGGCAGTCGGCAGTGAGGGTGCCCTCGGTGCTGTAATTGAAAAGAGGGGGTTTGCCCTCCATTTTGCGGGAATAAATTCCCGCCTCCAAAAAACTGCGTTGCACAGTAACGTCTTTTACCATTTAATTTTCAATCAATTACTAGTTACTAGTTACTCATTAATAGTTTCAAAAATTCGGTTCCTCATTCCTCATTTCTCATTCCTCATTAAAAATCTACCCACTACCCACTACCCACTACCCACTAAAAACTTCATCGCTTCGAGAAGCCCAAAATGCTGAAAGAGAAAAAATCCCTCCTCAAAGAGTACTGGCTCTTCATCCGGGATTTTTTCAAAGATCTCTTCGACGACCGGCTCGGCTTCTATGCCGCCAGCATGAGCTGGAGCACCCTCTTTTTCATCATCCCTTTCATGGTGATCCTGCTGGTGCTCTTCACCCATATGCCGATCTTCGACACCGCCTACGGAAAGCTCCACGAACTCATCGCCAAAAACCTGGTCTCCTCCGACTCCGCCACCATTATGGCCCATATCGATCAGTTCGTGGCCAATGCCGACAAACTGGGCTATATCGGTATCGGCTATGTCTTTGTCGCCGCGGTGCTCTTCTTCAAAGACTACGACTTCATCGTCAACGACATTTTCGAAACACCCCAGCGGAGTGCGTGGGGGGCCTTTCGCACCTATTTCTTTCTGCTGCTCTTTCTGCCGCTGATGCTGGGGAGTTCCTTCTGGCTCTCCCGCAAGATCCAGACGACCCTGGAAGCGATGGGAATCGCGGGAACCCTGCATGTCTACTACCTCTTCCCCTATCTGATCATCTGGCTGCTCTTCTACCTCGCCTACCAGTTCTCCCCGAGGGGCCACGTCTCCCCCCGTGCCTCTCTGACCAGCTCCTTCATCGCTTCGTTGATCTGGTATCTGGCCAAAAGCGGCTTTCTTTTCTATATCCTCTACAACAAGACCTACACCAGTATCTACGGCGGGCTCAGCACTCTGCTCTTTTTCTTCCTCTGGATCTATATCTCCTGGGCGATCTTTCTCCACGGACTGCGGTTCTGCTATCTCCTGGACAAGGACGAAGAGGAATGAAGGTCCGGGGAAATCTCTGGTTCGAAGATCGTGAACGGGCCTGGTTCGGTCCGGGACGGATCGAGCTGCTGGAGCAGATCGACCGGTACGGCTCCATCGCCAAAGCGGCCAAAGCCATGGGAATGAGCTACAAATCCGCCTGGGAAGCCCTCAACGAAATGAACGCCGCCGAGGGGGAACCTCTGGTGATCCGCAGCACCGGCGGCAGCGGAGGGGGCGGAACCCGGCTCACCCCCAAAGGGCACGAATATATCCGGATCTACCGGGAGCTTCAGACTCTGCAGCAGAAGCTCTTCGATCTCTTGGAGCGCCAGAGCGATTCCCTGGAGGATCTCCTGGCGCTGGGACGGCGGCTGACCCTCCAGACCAGTGCCCGCAATCAGTGGTTCGCCACGGTGGAGTCCCTCGAATGCGATGCGGTAGGCTGCCGGATCCGTCTGAATGTCGAAGAGTCCTTCAGTTTGGATGCCTTCATCACCCGCACCAGCGCGCAGCGGATGGGCCTGGAACCCGGCACGCCGGTCTATATCTTGGCCAAAAGCGGCTGGGTCCGCCTCCACGCCGCCAAACCCGAAACGGAGGTTTCCAATCTCCTCCCCTGCACCGTGGAGAGTCTCAAAGAGGGCATACAACAGAGAGAGGTCCATCTACGACTCCCCGGCAGCCAGCCTCTGATCGCTCTCCTCCCCCACGAGTCAGAACTCTCCACCCTTCAATCGGGTGAGAAACTCTACGCCTCTATCGACCCCGAACAGATCATCCTGGCTCGCTAATCTTTAACTTTCACCTAAAGATATGTTATGATCGGATCGTTATTTCCAAAAATACATAACGGTGATTTCGATGAAAAAGATTCCTCTACAGTTTGTCTTTCTGCTACTCGGACTTTGGGCTGAGACACCGCGACTCCTGATCTTCGCCGGCAGCGCCAGCAAACCTCCCACACAGGAGGCGGCCCGTGTCTTCACCGAAAAGACCGGGATCCCCGTGGACCTGGTCTTTGGCGGATCGGGCTATGTGCTCAGCCAGATGAAGCTCACCCGGAAAGGGGATCTCTACTTCCCCGGATCCTCCGACTATATGGAGATCGCCAAACGGCAGCATCTCGTCGATCCCAAAAGTGAAAAGATTATCGTCTATCTGGTCCCCGCCATCACCGTCGCCAAAGGCAATCCCAAACGGATCCACTCGCTGGAAGATCTCACCCGCCCCGGGATCAAAGTGGCCATCGCCAATCCCGACGGTGTCTGTCTCGGTACCTATGCCGTGGAGATCCTGGAAAAGAACTTCACCCCGGAGCAGAAAAAGGCCTTTCGAAAGAATCTGATCAACTACACCGCCTCCTGCGCCAAAACCGCTACCGCCGTCAGTCTCCATCAGGTGGATGCGGTGATCGGCTGGCGGGTCTTCGGCCACTGGGATCCCAAGCGTATCGAAACCGTCCCCATCAAAGCCTCCCGACTGGTTCGTATCGGCTACATCCCCATCGCCGTCTCCCGTTTCAGCCGCCACCCCGAACTGGCCAAACGCTTCATCGATTTTCTCCTCTCCCCCGAAGGGCGAAAGATCTTCGCCAGATACCACTACTTCCCCTCCCCGCAGGCCGCCGAAAAGTGGATCGGAGCGAAGAAACCCGTCGGCGGAGAGTATAAAGTCCCCAAAGAGTGGATTGCCCAATGAATGTCACACGGCGCCCCGCCTCCTCAACACTCAATGCGCAGCGCTCAACACTCGAATCATGAATTTCAAACGCAACACCGTACTCGCCGCCTTCATCATTCTCCTCCTCTACGGAGGGCTGATCCTCTCCCTGGGGTATTTCCTGGATCCTCAGGAGTTCAGCCGGGCGCTCCACTCCTCGCGGACCCTCTTCTCCATCCGATTGAGCCTGGAGGCGGCGACCCTGGCGACGCTGCTGGCCCTGGGGCTGGCCATCCCCGCCGGCTATGCCCTCTCCCGCTACCGCTTTCGGGGGCGGGAGCTCATCGACACTCTGTTGGAGTTTCCCATGATCGTCTCTCCGGCGGCCCTGGGGGCGATGCTGCTGATCTTTTTCAACAATCCCGCCGGGGAGTGGGTCCAGGAACACCTGGTCACCTTCGTTTTCGCCTTCGCAGGGATCGTCCTGGCCCAGTTCGTCACGATCCTCGGCGTCAGTGTACGCCTGGTCAAAAGCGCTTTCGACGAGGTCCCGGTAGAGCTGGAGTCCACCGCCCGGACCCTGGGAGCGTCCCCCGGGCATGTACTGCGTACCGTCACCCTCCCCTTGGCGAAACGGGGGCTCGTCGCCGCCACGATCCTCAGCTGGGCCAAGGCTCTGGGGGAATTCGGGGCCACCATCACCGTCGCCGGGACCATGGCCATGCGCACCGAAACCCTCCCCATCGCCATCTATTTGCGTCTGGAGACCGCGGATATTCCCGCAACGGTGGTGCTGATTCTGATCCTGGTCACGATCGGTCTTGCGGCTCTCTTCCTGGCCCGCAAACTCCTGGGGAGGATTCAACTATGATGGTGCTCGACGGACTGGAGGCCAAGGCCGGGGATTTCCGTCTCGGCCCCATCGACCTGAAACTCCCCTCCGGAGCTTCCCACGCCCTACTGGGGCCTTCGGGAGCGGGCAAAAGCACTCTGCTCAAGCTGCTGCTGGGCCTGGAGCCCCCCTCCGCCGGGGAGATCCGTTTCAGAGGAGAAGAGATCTCCCTCACCCCCGTCGAAGCGCGGGGCTTCGGCTACCTGCCTCAGCATCTGGCCCTCTTCCCCCACCTGGATGTGGAGGCAAACCTCCGCTACGGCCTCAGAGCCCGAGGCCTGCATGGCGAGGCCTATGAAAAGCATCTGCAGCGCCTCATCGAGACCACCGGCATCGCCCCGCTGCTGGGACGCAGGCCCGAGACTCTCAGCGGCGGGGAACGCCAGCGGGTGGCCCTGGTGCGGGCCCTGGCCCCCAGGCCGGAGCTACTGCTCCTCGACGAACCTTTCAGTGCTCTCGATCCTGCCCTGCGCCGTGAGCTCTGGGATCTGACCCGCTCCCTGCAGCGGCTGGAGGGGACCACGATGCTGCTTATTACCCACGATATGGAGGAGGCCTTCGCCCTGGCGGATCGGATCCACCTCATCATCGACGGAAAGATCCGTCAGGAGGGGACGCCGGCTGAACTCTGGGAAGACCCCGCCGATCGGGAGAGTGCCCGCTATCTGGGCTTCCGAAATATCTTTCGGATCCAATCCTTCGATCGGGATAGTTTACGCGTTCGACCGGAGGGATTCCCGGAGGAGTTGATCGTTGCACGGGAGAACTGGCCTGAGAGAGCGCCAAAATGGTGCGCCATCCGGGCAGAAAATCTCCGCTTTGTCCAACCGGAAGAGAATGTCCCCAACCGGCTCACCCTCCGGGCGGTGCATCGTTCCGGTCCGGGGGTGGACTACTGGGATCTTTATGATGCTGAAGAAAAGTTGCTGTTGGAGATGAAGGGAAAAGCAGCAGAAGAGTCGATCCACACAAAAAAGTGTGCTGTCGTCCTGCCTCCGGAAAAACTGCTGCTCTTTTTTTGACTCGTTCCCGCGCTCCCGCGTGGGCATGCATACCTGAATCTTACATGCAAAAAATCTGCTTCTGCATACAAAACACCTATAATACACTCCCACGCAGGAGCGTGGGAGCGAGAAGAAAAACAATCCTCAATTTCCCCTGGCAATTTCTGAGTGACGGCAGTAACTCGCGCTTTCTTTTTTCTTTGCTTCGTTTCTCTTTTTCTTTGTCGCGAAACAAAGAAAAAAGAAATGAAGGAGGGAGTTCCGGAAACAGGATGTCATACTCGGGAA
>JALWZI010000105.1 GCA_027002755.1 Campylobacteraceae bacterium
GAGTTCCGCTGGAGGAAGTCCAATGAAACCATGTATAATATCCTCAATCAGAGGCTAAAGAAGTATCTCAAATGAAAGGGTTGCTAGTCTAGAGCCTAACAATTATCAGATGGAACTATAGATATGCTTTGATGTATAACTATTGTAATGATTAAGAGAATTGTGAGTAGAATGGGACGGGTTCATCGCAACAGTATCGAATCGAAGAAGGAGGAGTGATGAAAGAGACCCTGATGGGCAACGATGCCATCGCCTGGGGGCTGATCCACGCCGATGTGGAGATGGTCTCGGGCTATCCCGGGACCCCTTCGAGCGAGATCCTGGGGATGGTACAGAAGATCAAATCGAAGCTGAAACTGCCGGTCTACGCCGAGTGGGCCACCAACGAAAAGGTGGGCTTCGAGGTGGCCTACGCCGGGGCCATCGCCGGCAAACGGACCGCCGCGACGATGAAGCAGGTGGGCCTCAACGTCGCCAGCGACGCGCTGATGTCGGCGGCCTATATCGGAAATAGAGGGGGATTCCTCCTCATCGCCGCCGACGATCCGGGATTCCACTCCTCCCAGACGGAGCAGGACAGCCGGGTCTTCGCCAAATTCGCCCGGATTCCGGTGCTGGATCCCTCCACGCCCCAGGATGCCTACGATATGACCCGCTACGGAGTGGAACTCTCCGAACGCTTCGAGACGCCGGTGATGCTGCGTCCCGTGATGCGGGTCTGCCATGCCCGGGAGATCATCGAAATGGAGGATGCCACCGATTTCCATCCCAAAGAGGGGAAATTCGTCCGCAACATTCCCCGCTGGGCAGCGGTCCCCAGGGAGGGACGTCTGCAGCAGGGCTATGAAGCCCTCGATCGCATCGAAGCGATCGCCGCCTACAACTGGGAAGAACATCTCGAACCGCGTTTTGAAGCACTGGAGGGTAAGAGTGACGTTCTGATCCTGGCTTCCGGGACCGGATACGCCTTTACCCGGGAGGCGATGGAGGAGCTGGGGGTCGAGGCTGATCTCGTCAAAGTGGAGATGCCCTATCCTCTGCCGGTAGAGGAGATCCGCAAACGCTTCGAAGCCTACGAGAAGGTTCTGGTGGTCGAAGAGCCCTACCCCTGTATCGAAGAGCAGGTGATGGACCCGGCCAAGGTCCACGGACGCCTCGACAAGACGATGAACCGCATCGACGAGATGAAAAAGGAGCATATCCTCGAAGCTTTCAAAAAGCTGGGCCTCTATGAAGGGGAGAACATCTACGCCCCCAAACTCACGTTCAGCATCGACGTGCCGCCGAGACCTCCGGCGCTCTGCCCGGGATGCCCCCACCGGGATATCTACTACGCCATCATGAAGGTCTTCAAAAAGAGCAAATCGATCTACCCCTCCGATATCGGCTGCTACACCCTGGCCCTGGCCCAGGGGGCGATCGATACGATTCTGTGCATGGGCGCCAGCGTCTCCATGGCCAGCGGCCTGAGCCTGGCCGATCCGAGCAAAACGGTGGTGGCCACCATCGGGGACGGGACCTTCTTTCACTCCGGTATCCCGCCGCTGATCAATGCCGTCTATCAGGGGCATCGCTTCATCCTGGTGATCCTGGACAACTCCACCATCGCCATGACGGGGCGGCAGGTCACCCCCGAGCGCTTCAACCAGACCCTGGATATCGGCCGGATCGTCGAGGGGATGGGGATCAAGTGTTACGAGCACACCTACTCCCACGAGATGCACAAAAACATCGACTTTTTCAAAGGGATCAAGAAGATCTACGAATCGGAGGAGCATCATGGACCCCTGGTGGTGCGGGTGCGGCAATTCTGCATCCTCGACAACGAACGCAAAGACGACTGGGTCCCCGGCGAATACGCCGTGGTCGATCCCGAGCTCTGCGTCGCCTGCGATCAGTGCACCACCGTCTA
>JALWZI010000106.1 GCA_027002755.1 Campylobacteraceae bacterium
CGTTTTGGTATCTCCCGAATTATATTCTTTTCCGGATAAAGTATCCTCTCATAATCTCCACTCTTTCAATTTATAACGTCACTGAACTCTCCTGAAACTATTGTCAGGTTGGACTATTGCCCAACTGAAAATAGCCTCCGTCATTCCGGGCTTGACCTGGAATCCAGGGCTCGGAATGCCCCCTTCAGCCCCTAGATCCTGAATCAAGTTCAGGATGACGAAATAGAATCGTTTCTGCTCTTCAGAGAACTTCATCCGGAATCAGTAACGTCGGTATTGCACAAATTTTTCCCCTATGCAACCTATGTCGCACTCTGTTTCCCCTCCTCCCTGTTAAAATTTTCATGAAATGGGCCAAAGCCCGCAAGATGCAACAAAAAAGGAGTGAACCATGATGATCAGTCGATTCGATCCCTATAAAGAGTTTCAGAACGTACGGCAGAGTATGGAGCTGTTCAATCGTCTCTTCAACGCGGTGGAAAAAGGAACCGCGGAAGCGCCCAATGTGGATTTCGTCCCCGCGGTCAACACCCGGGAAGCCGACGATGCCTACTACATCGAAGTCGACCTTCCGGGCGTCAAGAAGGAGGATATCTCCATCGACGTGGATGACAATGTCCTGACCATCTCCGGTGAACGCAAAGTCGAAGAGGAGCGCAAAGAGGATGAATTCTACCGGGTCGAAAGCTTCTATGGCAAGTTCGAGCGCAGCTTCACTCTGCCCGAGGATGTGGATGCCGACAAGATCGAGGCGGAAGCCAAAGACGGCGTTCTGACGATCCGGATCCCCAAAGCCCAGGTGGTGGAAAAAGCACCCAAAAAGATCGAGATCAAATAAGGAGGTCCGCTATGAGTGATGTCAAAAAAGAACTCCAGAATGTCGAAAAAAAAGTGGAAGAAGGGGTCGTAGAAGTGGGCAAAAAATTCAAGGAAGCCCTCTCCAACGTCGCCCGGCATCTGCCGCTGGCCAACCTCTCCCGAAACCGGCAAAAGGACAGTTTCACCATCGAGATCGACCTGCCTGGTGTGAAAAAGGAGGATATCAACGTCAGTATCGAAGGGGACTACCTCATCGTCACTGCCGAGCGCAAGATGAAAGAGGAGGTCAAAAAAGAGGACTACTACCTGATGGAGAGCGCCTTCGGCAAGTATGCACGGAGCTTCTATCTCCCCGAGGATATCGACCGGGACAGCATCGATGCCCGGTATGAGAACGGGCGGCTCATCATCACCTTCGAGAAAGTCGCCGCCAAGAAACGCCGGGATATCGCCGTCAAGTAACCCCGGTGTGATAGAATAGACCCAAACCCAAAAAGGAGAGATCATGAAAGAATCCGTCGCCGAAAAACTCAAAGAGGTCATCGAACCGAATAAAGAGAAAGAGAACCTGGGGCATGTCACCCTCCATCAGGCTCGTGAACTACTGATGGATGCGGGGGCCGTTCTGCTGGATGTCCGCCCGCCCGCCAAGGTCAACGGTGACAATGCGCAGGAGGCGGATATCCCCAACGCCTACTATATGCCCTATCCCGAATTCTACGACTATGCGGACGAGCTTCCGGTCAACAAAGCCGACCCTATCGTCGTCGCCTGCCTCAAAGGCTGGTTCGCCAACCGGGTCATGGGCTATCTGGAGATGCTAGGCTACAGCAACGTCTATGTCCTCGATACCAACATCGAAGACCTGATCGAAGTCCACAAAGCTCATCAGAAGTAAACTCTATCTTTCCCATTCCCCGGCAAAACCGGGGAGATGCTTCCGTTACTTTTCCGAACATTACTCCCGGCAAAAGCGGCTTGTGGTATGATGAAGAGAGAATTCAGCGAGGAGGAGCAATCATGAAAAAATGGATAGGTCTGATCTTTGCCCTGATTATTGGATGGGTACAGCCGGCATCGGCCGAGTCGAAGCAGGTCCTGGATATGCAGATCCATGAGACCGTCAACCAATTCGTCCGTATGGTACCCGGAGCCCGGGACTTTCTCAACAAAACCGAAGGCTATCTCGTCATCCCCAATCTCTATAAAGCCGGCTTCGTTGTCGGTGGAGAGTACGGCGAAGGGGGACTCCTGGTCAAGCAGCCCTCTCAACCCGGGCAACCTCCCCGGTTCAGAATCACCGACTACTACTCCATCCTCTCCGCCTCCATCGGTTTCCAGGCGGGAGCCCAGCGGCGTTCCCTCATCATCGCTTTCCTCACACCCAGTTCTCTGCAGAGCTTTCGCCAGAGCAACAAATGGAAGGTCGGCGTCGACGGTTCCGTCGCCTTTGTCGACGTGGGCGCCAATATGGATCTGAGTACCATGGATTTCAAAAAGACCATCGTCGCCTTCGCCTTCGGCAACCAGGGGCTCATGGCCGGCATCTCTCTGGACGGCTCGGTCTTCACCAAGATCAAGAAATAACCCGCATCATCCCCGGTAGAGCCAGAGGAGCTCAGCTCCGCTGAGGAGAAAAAGTGTGTAAAAAAGCAAACGATACCGGATCGCCGCCAGGGCCAAAAGGGCATAGAACTCCAATGTCCATACCGGCAGTATCTTCTCACCCATACCCTCCGCCGGTAGAGACCAGAGCCACATCAAGACTCCGTCCAGTACTCCTCCCATTCCCAAAAGATGCAGAAGTAGTGCCAGAGGATAGAATGGGATAAAGAGCAGGGAAAGAAACGGCGAAACAAACTGCCAAAGGCTCAGCTGGGGGAAGAGGGCATGGGTCACCGGCTGCATCAGCCAGAAGATCCCTACAGGTATCACCCCACCCGCCACGAGCCACTTCGGCAACTCTCCGGAATACTTCAAAAGCAGAAAGATAAAGAAGACCCCTGTCATCGAGAGCCAAAACCCCATAGAAAGAAGCAGTGCAGGCTGGATCACCGCCAGAACTGCCCCGGCAAACGCCAGAAACGGGAAACTCACCAGTTCGATCCCCAGCAGTACCGCCCCCCAGCCCAGCAACAGCATCACATAGGAGCGCAGCAGTGAGGGCGGCATCCCCGTCAGCCAGAGGTATCCCGCCAGAAGCAGCAGACTCAGCGTCCCCAGATCGATCAGATCGTAGCGCCAGGGAAAGAGACGCACCTGAAAAAAGCGATAGATCGGCAGCAAAACCAGAAAGACCCCGCCCCAGAGGATCCCCAGGTGAAAGCCGCTCAGCGCCACCAGGTGGCTGATCCCCAGCTCCGCCACCTTCTGCCGAAGAGTGGGCGGGAGAGGCTCGGCCAGAAAGATCGCACGGTAGAAGGCCGCCGCCTCCGGATCACTGTGCTGCCGGGTAATGGCGGCGGAGAGGCGTTGCTTCAGCGTATCGGCATCCTCCCGGACTGCCTTGATCCGGGAAGGAATGTAGGGGCCTTTGAGGTAGTCGACAAAACCGATCCGTTCAGAGGGAAAAAGCTGCAACCGGACCCGCTTCCCCTGCAGCGACGCTTTTCGATAGCTGCGGGTATAGAGGAGCAGCCCCTCGTCGCTGCGGACCTTCAGAATCCGATACTCACCGCGGGCCGAGGATTTGGAGATCGATTTGACCACGTCGCCCCAGGTGTAGAAAAAGGGTTTCGCGACGAACTCCCGGTAACTGCGATACCCCCAGGCCAGATGCAGCGAAAAAAGCAGCAACACAATCCCCCAGAAGAGCCCCCATTCCCGACGCCCCTCCAGCAACGAAACCTTTTCGATCGCCCGGGACACCCTTTTTTCCTTTCTGTTTTACCGACGATCCATCAGATCGGGGGCAGCTCGATGTTCCCTTCCCGCATATCGATATTGCCCTCTTCGAAGACCACCTCGAAGCCGCTGCTGCCTTTATCGGCGTCGACGAAACGGGTGAATCGCTTCTGAAAGATCAGATCCACCGTCCCGGTGGGACCGTTCCGCTGTTTGCCGATGATCAGCTCCGTCTCCTCCTCCAGCTTGGCCCGGAAGGTGCTCTTGTACTCCTTCCCCTCGGCCTTGGCCTTCATCTCTTTCTCTTTCTCCTTGGCCTCCCGGTAGACATCGTCCCGGTAGACGAAGAGAATGATATCCGCATCCTGCTCGATAGCCCCCGACTCCCGCAGGTCGCTGAGCATGGGACGTTTGTTCTCCCGTGCTTCCAGCGAACGGTTGAGCTGGCTCAGGGCCAGGATCGGCATCTGCAGCTCCCGTGCCAGCTGTTTGAGCCCCCGGCTGATCTCACTGATCTCCTGCTGGCGTCCCTCCCGGCTCCCCTCGCCGCTCATCAGCTGCAGGTAATCGATGATCGCCATGGAGATCTCCGGGTGCTGCATCTTGAGCTTGCGGAGTTTGCTGCGCACATGGTGGATCGTGGCGTACCCTCCGTCGTCCACGAAGAGCTTGCGCCGGGAGATATCCTCCACTGCCGCCGAGAGCTGGCTCCACTGTTCATCGGTCAGGTCCCCTACCCGCAGGGCCTGGAGCGGGATGGAGGTCTTGGCCGAAAGCATCCGCAGCATCAACTGCTCCGCCGGCATCTCCAGAGAGAAAAAGGCCACCCCTTCTCCCCGTTCAATGGCTTTAAGGGCCATATTGAGCACCAGGGCAGTGTTGTGGGTCACCGTTCCGTCTTCCAGAAGAAAAAGGTGGTTGCCGTCGAGCACGAATCCATAGTAATCGTCCACTCTGTCCGGTTCGATTCGGATCCCTGTATGCCGCACATCTCTGGCCGCTTTTCTGGGTCGCGGCTTTTTCCTGGGAATTTTTACGGGAATTTCGTCCAAATCGCCGACGATTCTCACCCGATAAACCTCACTCTCATATCCGTGATCGCGGATCGATGCTTTTTTGGCTACCAGCGAAGTACGAAAGCCCAAGGTATCGGCCAGCAGCTTAATATCCTCGGCCAGTTGCCGGTTCTTTTGTGTGATTTCGATCACAAGGTATTTATCGTCATAATAACCGTCACTATCCACCAGACCCGCCAACAGTTCAAGCCGTACCCGACGATCGTTGGAGAGATATAGTTGTGGAATGCGCTTGCATTCCAGCAAGCCCATCTCCCTGAGCAGTTTTTGGAGTGAAAAACTTTGACGCACGTCGATGTGTTTTCCGTTGGTAACGGCATACATCGGGCATTTGTTTTCATAAGCATAAACCTGAAGACTCAGACCGATCTTGGCGGCATAGGCTTCGAGAAATTCGACGATCTCTTTGTCTTCCGTGGCGATTCTCACATTGTCGCATCGTCCGTCCCCCAACCAGATACCCAGGAAGTAGGGATCAATCGGAACCTCTCTGGCCGGAAAATCAACGGCGACTTTGTAACCTTTGTAGTTGCTTTTGAATTTGTCACTTTTTTGCAGAAACTCTTTGACAGAGATATTGAGCACTTCGCCGTGAGTGTGCCCTCCTTCATTGCGGCTTCGTTTCAGTGACAAGATATGGCTTTCGTTCACGCGATAGTCGATTCCCTTGTTCTGACGGATCCAATACATCATCTCTCGGCCCCGTGCCAGCGACAGCACCTTTCTGGGGGTCGAATCGTCCCCCATCAAAAGATCGCCGACTTTCACCTCCTCGACCTTTTTGAGGGTGCCGTCATACATCATCACCCGGGTCCCTTTGCCCAGGCATTTCCCCATCGCCGGCCGCGCCGCCACGATCACCAGATCCCCTTTGCCGAAGCCGCTGGTCTTTTCGTTGAGGTTGCGAAATCCCGTATCGACCCCGATGAGCTTGGAGTTGCCCATGGCTTTGAGCCGTTCAATCTCCTGGATCATCGAGACGGTGATCTCCTGGGAGGCCCTGAAATCCTCGCTGACGCTCTCCTGGGTGATCTCGTAGAGCTTCTGCTCCACCCGGTCCATCACCTCCATCGCCTCCAGGCTCTCTTCGATGGTGAGCTTCTTGATCTCCGTCGCCAGGGTCACCAGGGAGCGTTTGGCCGCCAGAGCCTTGATCTCCTCGATGTAGGCCTTGGTATCGGTAATGGGGTTGGCGGAGAGCACCTCCACCATCGCCACCTCGTCGAATTTCCCCACCTTTTCCAGTTCTTTACGCAGAAACTCCTCGTCGATAGGCCGATCGGCCATGGAGAGCCGCTCCATCGCCGCGAAAAGGTGCTGGTGAAAAGGGTGGTAGAAATCCTCCGGCTTGAGCCGGGCCGCCACCTCCTCGAAGATCGCCGGATCGAAGATGATCGCCGAAAGTACGGCACGTTCGATGTTGAGATTGTAGAGATTTTCCATCAGCGAAGCTCCTTCGGAGTTTCGAATGAGGAATGAGGAATGAGGAATGAGGAATTAATGTATGTTTTGCTTTGCAAAACTCTCCTTTTCAGATAAACAAATAAAAGCTTTTCAATAGAAAAGCATACCTCAATTATTAACTATTAATTATTAATTATTCACTTTGAAGTTGAGCCAACCGCTCAACTTCTTCGACGAACCGGTCGACCAGCTCGGCTTCGGGCAGTCGGGCGACCACCTCTCCTTTGACCATCACCAGGCCGGCTCCCTTGCCGTAGGCGATGGCCACATCGGCGTGCTTGGCTTCGCCGATGGCGTTGACCACACAGCCCATGACCGAGACATTGAGCGGGGTCTTGATATGGGCGGTGCGCCGCTCCACCTCCGCCACAGCGCTGACCAGATCCGCTTCGATCCGGCCGCAGGTGGGGCAGGAGATGATATTGAGCCCCTCATGGGCCCGTCCCGCATCCTTAATGATGGCCCGGCC
>JALWZI010000107.1 GCA_027002755.1 Campylobacteraceae bacterium
CCCGATTTCACCGTCAAAGAGGAGGGGGCGGGGGATCTGGAGGCTTCCCTCCTCGAGGAGCTGGAGCGTCAGGGGATGCTGGGGACCCTGGTGGAGCTGGCGATCCAGATGGAGAAGCGCCGGGTGGAGGGGATGATGGAGAGCCTGGGGACCCTCTACAGCCAGGACCCGCTACTGCCGGTTTTCCCGGAGGAGGGGGAGTCTCTTGCGCGGATCGAGGGGGAGATCGAGGCATTGAGAGCCTCTCTTCATGCCAGGGTGCAGCGGGTGGGGGCCTCTGCCTCGGCGGTGAAGAACTTCGCCCCGATGAGTGTCGCGGAGCTCTATGCCAAAAGTTTTTTCAACAAAGAGAGCCTTGAGGAGCACAGCCATTACCGTAAATATCTCTCCCAAGACCCGGAGATCGAAGCAGAGTATCAGCAGCTGCGGCAGTTGATGGAGCGCTGGACCCTGGCCAGAGAGCAGGCGGTGCTGCACCGGCTCGGGCAGCTCTACGGCCACTACCGCAATACCCGGATCGATCGGGCACGGGGGAGTGGAAGGCTCGATTTCGACGATCTGGGCTACTTCGCCTATCGGCTGCTCTATGAGAGCCTCTCGAAGGAGCTGCTCTATTTCCGCCTCGACAGCCGTTTCCGGCACATTCTGCTGGACGAGTTTCAGGATACCTCCACACTGCAGTTCCTGCTCCTGCGCCCGCTGATCGATGAGATCTTCGCCGGAGAGGGGCAGCAGGAGATCCGCAGCTTCTTCTATGTGGGGGATACCAAGCAGTCGCTCTACCGCTTCCGGGGCGGGGTGGAGGAGCTCTTTGACCGGGTGGCCGAGACCTACGGTATCCCCATCGAAGCTCTGGAGTACAACTACCGGAGTGCCCGAAACATCGTCGAGAGTGTCAACGGATGGTTCGCCGAGCGGATGCCGGGCTATCGCCCTCAGATCCCCCATGCTGAGAAGGAGGGCTATGTGGAGGTGCTGGAGGCGGAGGAGCCGCTGCCCGAGGCGGTCGCGCAGGCACAACGGTTGATCGATCAGGGGATCGCGCCGGAGCGGATCGCCTTTCTGGTAGCGACCAACAAGGAGGGCAAGGAGCTCCAGGAACGCTGCACCGGGGCCGGGATCCCTACGGTGCTGCAGACCAGCTCGTCACTGCGGAGCCTGCCTCAGGTGGCGGCCCTGGTGCGGATGGCGGAGCACCTCTATCGCGGCGAAGCTCTGGATGCGGCGGCCCTGCTGCACAGAAGCGGCCTCAAATCCCCTCCCGATCTGGGCTGGTATCGCCCCTGGATGGCGCCGGTGGAGCTGCTGCACCGACTGATGGAGAGCTACCAGGTCTTCGACAACGATCCCAACCTGCTCAAACTCCTGGAGTTCGCCGCCGGTTTCGAGCGGATCGACGAGTTTTTCGAAGAGTTTGAAAATTCCCGGATCCCGGTGGCGGCCGATACCCTCCGAGGGGCCGGGATCCTGACGATCCACGGCTCCAAGGGGTTGGAGTTCGATTATGTCATCGTCGCGGACCGCAGCGGCAAAGGGAGCCATGAGCGGGACCCATTGATCCCGAAATATGGGGAGAATCTGCATATCGAGCGTTTCTACTACCGGATCAAAGGGCGGGAGCGTTTCGACGAGAGCTATGCCCGGATCCTGGAGGAGCGAAGAGCCGCGGCCCACAAGGACCGGCTCAATCTCCTCTATGTAGCGCTGACCCGGGCCGTGGAGGGGATGATCGTCCTGAAGAAGCCGGAGCAGTCGCTTTTTGAACCCCTGGAGATGGTCCCTTTCGCCAAAGGAGAACTTGCAGTACAGGAAATGAGGGAGCCGCAGCCGCAGAGCCCGGCGGTCCCGGCGGTCGTCCTGAGCGCCTACGGGCACCAGGAACTGCCGGAAAATGACGAAGAGGAGGGGGAAGGCCCCGACTACCGGGCGATCCTCTTCGGAACGGCGATGCACTACGCCCTGGAGATGCTGGATTCCTTCGCACCATCGGCTCTGTCCCGGGCGATGGATGCGGTACGCAACCGTTACGGAGCGTTGTTGCATGAGGAGGGGATCGCCGCTGTGGGAGAGCGGGTCGCTGCCTTGCTGAGAAACAGCGGATTCCTGGCGCTGATCGACGGCGCGGTGATCCGACGGGAGCAGCCTCTGGCCTGGCGTGGGGAGCTGCTTCAGATCGATCTGCTGCTGGAGTTTCCCGAGCGGACGGTGGTGGTGGACTACAAAAGCTCCCGGAAGTTCGCCGAGAAACATCGCAAACAGGTGGGCCGATATGTCCAGGCGGTGGAAGAGATCCTGGGACGTCCCGCCTCCGGGGTGCTGGTCTATCTGACCGAAGAGGGGGTGGAGATGGAGAGAGTGAAGAATGAAGAGTGAGGAGTGAGGAGTGAGGAGTGAGGAATGAGGAATGAGGAATGAGGAATGAGGAATGAGGAATGAGGAATGAGGAATGAGGAATGAGGAATTTGTTTCTTAAAATTTGTTGAAATTCAGTGATATTTAAGAATAAAACCCTATAATCCCGCTTACCAAACGGTTCGACCGTGGAAATCATACAAGGAAACGATCATGAAAATGACAAAAGTCGTCAAGCCTCATGAAGTAGAGCGGGACTGGATCCTGATCGATGCGGAAGGCAAGACCTTCGGCCGCATCCTCACCGAAGCCGCTACCTACCTGCGAGGCAAGCACAAGCCCTCTTTCACCCCCAACGTCGACTGTGGGGACTACGTCGTCATCATCAACGCCAAGAAGGCGGTCTTCAGCGGGAACAAGCTGGAGGACAAAGAGTATTTCCGCCACAGCGGATATTTCGGAAGCACCAAGAGTAACAAGCTTTCCGATATGCTGGAGAACCACACCGAGAAGCTCTATCGCCTGGCGGTCCGGGGCATGCTGCCCAAGACCAAACTGGGCCGTCAGATGCTCAAGAAGCTCAAAGTCTACGAAGGCGCCGAGCATCCCCACACTGCACAACTGAACAAAGGAAAGTAAGATGGCGACAGTTTACGCAACCGGTAAAAGAAAAACGGCAATCGCCAAAGTCTGGCTGACTCCCGGCAACGGCGGGATCATTGTCAACGGTAAGAGCCTGGACGAGTGGCTGGGCGGTCACGAAACCCTCAAGATGAAGGTAAAGCTCCCTCTGGAAGCGACCAAGCAGCTGGAAGCGGTCACCGTCAAGGCGACGACCCTCGGCGGCGGCTACAGTGCCCAGGCCGATGCCCTCAAGCACGGCATCTCCAAGGCCCTGGTAGAGTATGAGCCCGCCTTCCGGGCCATCCTCAAGCCTATGGGTCTGCTCACCCGCGACGCCCGTGTCGTCGAGCGGAAAAAATACGGAAAGAAAAAAGCGAGAAGAAGCCCCCAGTTCTCCAAGCGCTAATCTTTTCTCTCCCGAAGCCCTCTGCGGCTTCATCTTCTCCTCAAATATCACATCAATTTTTTATTCGTCTCTTTTCATTGCCATACAACCGAAAAATGCATCTTTCGGATCTGATACTGAAATGGTGTGCTTATGCCTGGATCAAAATGGCCGATGTAGATGTATATGATTTGCACTAAACCGGAGAAATGGATCGGATAGGAAAGAAAAAACCCGTTGAAGATACAACCCCCGGAGGAGGGGGGCTGCTAAAGAAGGGAATGAATCCATTCAAAAGGAGGAAAAATGAATTCGATGGTCGGTTGGTATCGCGTTGTCGGTGGGAAGCCGACACTGGAAGTATGCCTTCCAAAGTATAACCGAAGTTAAATGAGAATTTTTCTTAATTATTTCCTTTTTCTCCTCTCCTTATATTTTTCATAAGCATTGCTTCAGTCGGATCGCTTTTTTCCCGGCATCTCCTGTTTCATTCCGCTTTTACGAAAATCTGTTCGCTTTTCACTCCGATGCTCCAGTTCTCCGGCGATTTCCTCCTCTTTGAGCACGATCCCTTTGGGCACCTTTTCGCTGTGCAGCTGCACGGCGGTCTGTTTGTAGTTGGGCTCGAAGGATTTGGGATCGAAGAGCGATTGTGTCAACTCGTTGACCAGCTGGGTGTTGAAGTGGAAGGGGACGAAGATGGTGCCTTCTCGTACGACTTCGGTCACGCGAACGATGACGTTTTCCACTTTGCCCCGCGGAGAGCTCAGTGCGATGCGATCACCCGATTGGACCTGCAGTTTTTCGGCGTCCTTGGGGCTCAGCTCCACCCAGGCTTCGGGGGCCAGGTCTTCGAGAATCTTGATGGTGCCGGTTTTGGTGCGGGTGTGGAACTGCTCCACGGTACGGCCGGTGTTGAGGATGAGAGGGAAGGCGGTGCAGACGTCCTCTTCCATCGGTTGCCACTCGGCAAAGACGAATTTGGGTTTGCCCTCGGGGTTTCTGGTCGGCATGTCGGGGGTATAGAGGCGCGGAGTCCCTTCGGGGCGCTCCTCGTTGCAGGGCCACTGGATGCCGCCGAGACGCTCGATCTTTTCGTAGGTCATGCCGCTGTAGTCGCAGAGGCGCCCTTTGCTCACCCTTTTCCACTCCTCGAAGGCGTCTTCGGGTTCGCTCCACCCTTTGAAGAGCAGCTCGTGCTTGCCCTCGAAGTATTTGGAAAACTCCAGGACGATCTCGAAGTCGCTTTTGGAATCCTTGTAGTTGGGGACCGACTTTTTGGCCAGGTTGCAGCGGCGCTCGCTGTTGGTGTAGGTGCCGGTCTTTTCGCTCCAGGTGGCGGCGCCGAAGAGCACGTCGGCCAGTTCGGCGGTGTCGCTCATGAAGCTGTCCTGCACCACCAGCATCTCCAGCTTCGCCAGGGCTTTGCGAAGCCGCGGCTGATCGGGGTAGCTCACCAGGGGGTTGGTGGCGACGACCCAGAGGGCTTTGATCTCACCCCGTTCGATCGCCTCGATGATCTGGGGGTAGGCATAGCCCCGCTCGGTGGGGACCAACGCTTCGGGGACGCCGACGATGCGGGCGTATTCGGCCCGATCGGCGGGGTTTTTGAAGTCGCGGTAGCCGGGGATGGAGCTGGTGAAGCCGCTTTCGCGGGTGCCCATGGCGTTGCACTGGCCGGTGATGCTCATGGGAGCACCCCCCGGTTTGCCCAGGTTTCCGGTCATCAGGGCCAGGTTGACGATGGCGCTGACGGTGTCGGTGCCCATCGCCGACTGGTTGACCCCCATGGTCCAGGCGCTCATGGCCGCTTCGGCTCCGGCGTAGAGGCGGGCCACTTCGTAGAGGGTTTTGACGTCGATGCCGGTGATGTGGGCCACCTCCTGGGGCGGATATTTCTGGATCTTTTTGATGAACTCTTTGTAGCCTGCGGTGCGCTCTTTAATGAACGTCTCGTCCATCCACCCCTGCTCGTGAATGATGTAGCAAAGTCCGTTGATCAGCGCCAGGTCGGTGCGGGGTTTGATGGGGAGGTAGATGTCGGCCATGTTGGCGGTTTTGCTATGGCGGGGGTCGACGACGATGATTGTGGGCTTTTTGCCCCGAACCTGCTTGTTGCGGGCGATGTGGAGCTTCAGGATCGGGTGGTTGTCGGCGATGTTGGCGCCGATGAGCATGATCACCTCGGCATGGCTGAAATCCTCGTAGCAGCCCGGAGGACCGTCGCTGCCGAAGCTCTGTTTGTACCCCATTACCGCGCTGGCCATGCAAAGCGTCGTGTTGCCGTCGTAGTTGTTGCTCTCCAGCCCCAGCTGGACGAATTTGCCGAGAGTATAGAACTCTTCGGTGAGCAGTTGCCCCGTGGAGATGACGCCCACGGCCTTTTTGCCGTGCTTTTCCTGGATGGCTTTGAACTTGTCGCTGACCGTTTTGAAGGCTTCGTCCCAGCTCACCTGCTGGAAGCTGCCGTTTCGCTTGATCATCGCCCCCGGAAGTCTTGTGGGGGCCCGCACCATCTCGTGTTCGCTGAGCCCTTTTGGGCAGAGCGTCCCGCGGTTGACCGGATGGTCGGGGTCGCCCTTCACATAGACCGGATCGCCGTTTTTGACCCCGATGTAGAGGCCGCACCCCACGCCGCAGTAGCCGCAGGTGGAGCGCACCCACTTGTCGGGGGCTTTGGATTTGGCGACCTTACCGAAAAAAGGATCGTCGACCAGGGAATATTTCTCCTCTTTGATATCCAGTCCCAAAAGCTCTTTGATTTTTCCTATCATTTTAAATCCTTATCCCAATATACCAAATCACCAATACACCAATAACCCGGGGCGAAGCCCCGTCAGTGTCTTTGATTCCCCGCAAAGAAATTTCCCGCCAGTCCCAACGGCACGACGGTGCGGTAGAAGAGGTAGCGGCCCACGATTTCGCTGGCGGTGGCACCGAGCCAGGCCAGAAAAAGGACGAGCGCGGCAGCGGTGCCCATGTTCGCGGCGGCGAAGACGATGGCCAGCATCGGCAGGGCGATGGCGAAGAGGGCCAGGCTCGTAAGGCGCAGCTTTTTCAAATGGCCGAAGTGCTCTTCCAGCAATGTTTTGGTGCGGCTGAGTTGGTAGTAGAGGGGATGCTCTTTGTCCAGGTATTTGTAAAAGACCGTCTCTTCATAGATCAGATGCATCTGGTAAAGCCCCAGCATCAGCGTCGGGGCCATCAGGGCCAGGACGCTTCTCGCTTCACCGGTGAAGGCCAGAACCGTAGCGATCAGCAAAAAGCCCAGATACCCGGTACCGAAAAACCGCAGGGTCGTGGAC
>JALWZI010000108.1 GCA_027002755.1 Campylobacteraceae bacterium
GCGATCCGGTCAATATGATCACCTTCCTGGGGGCGATTGCCATTGCGGTCCTCTCCTTCGGTGTGGCTGCGAAATATATGCAGCAGATGAAGACCGATACCGCCAGCGGAGAGCTGGCCGAGGAGAATTGGGACGGCATCGGTGAGTACAAGAACGAACTGCCCGCCGGTTGGGCCTACTCTTTCCTGGGTGTCATGATCTGGGCGATCTGGTATTTCCTCTGGGGATATCCTCTCAACGCCTACAGCCAGATCGGTGAGTACAACCAGGAGGTCAAGAACTACAACAAGAAGTTCGAAGCGATCCACAAGAACGCTTCTCCCGAAGTCCTGAAGGAGATGGGAGAGTCGATTTTCCTGGTCCAGTGTGCCCCCTGCCACGGTGAGACCGGGGACGGCCTCTCCGGCAAAGCCCAGGACTTCACCAAGCGCTTTACCAAAGAGCAGGTCCTGGCGGTCATCAAGAATGGACAGAACCAGCTCAAGTTCCCCCTGGGTGCCATGCCTGCCGGCCTGGCCCAGGGCAAAGATGCCGAAGCGGTCGCCAAGTATGTGGCCAACGGTCTCAAGGGTGATGCCCCCGCAGCCTGGGGAACCTGCGCCGGCTGTCACGGACAGGACGGCAAAGGCAACGGCGGCTCGGCTCCCAGTCTGGCCGGCTACGATCTGCCCCTGGTCCAGCATGTCCTGGCCAACGGCAAGACCGGTATCATCGGCCATATGCCCGCCTTCCCCGGTCGCTTCACTCCGGTTCAGGAGAAAGCGCTGGCAGCCTATCTGAGCACACTGAAACAGTAAGGAGTGAACAATGGCAGCAACTGAAAATACCAATCGCAGCGCGTGGGGCATCAACGGTGTCCTGGGGATGCTGATCGCGACGGCGCTCCTGCTGAGCATTTTGGCCTTCCTGGTGACCAAAGCCATCGGTGTCCAGCAGGCTCAATCGACCCACTATTACGATCCTGCACCGCTGTGGAACAGCCTGGATAACGTCAAGATGATCAGCAAAGAGAACGCCAAGTTCGCCTTTGTCGAAGTAAAAGAAGAGAAGAAGGGAGAGAAAAAATGATCAGGATTATGGATAAAGTTCTCGGTTTGATGATGGTCGTTCTGGCGATCATCACTCTCTGGTCCGTTTTGACTCCCAACCACCTCTACGTAGGTTGACGCAACCTATGCGGCAGACAGCAAGGGGGACCTTGCTCGTGCTGCTTCTCACTTTTTCACTCTCAGCCCACTATCTTATCAACGACCATCTGATCTCTCCCAAAGCGGGTGAAGTGATCGAACGGATCGGTTCGGAACTACAGCAAAAGACAGGGATCCATGCCTATGTGATCGCCAGCAACGATCGGCTGGAGAAACGGGCCAATCTCTACACGTATGTGAAAAAGTACGAGAAGTCGCTCAGCAAGCCCTGGGTGGCGATCCTCTTTCTTCCCAACAACAAACGGCTTGGGATCCTGGTCTCCGGTCCGGATCTGCAAAAGGCCTACGACGACAGCCGGGTAAAAAAGTATGCCGTCGATATCCTGGGAAGTGCCGACAGCAATAGCCAACAGTCCAAGTACGATGTGGCGATGGTCCAGGCCTATTCGGAGCTGGCGGATGAACTGGCGGCTGCCAAAGGTGCGGAGCTCACCCAGACGATCAAGAACGAAGGGCAGTGGATCGTCAAGGTCATCACCTGGCTGGTCTATTTAGGTGCCGTTTTGGTTTTTTGGGTATATTTCGGGCGACCAATCTATATGAGGATACGCCATGGCAAACAACAGTGACAAGGGAAAATACTGGCCCTATATGATCCTGGGCTTTCTAGCCATCGGGATCATTCTGGGGTACTGGACCGTCAAGCACGCCATCGGGCTGCCGGTTCATGAGTCCAACGAATACATGATGAAGTACCAGACCGCCGATATGGACGCCAACCGGATCATGGAGGCCCAGGAGCGTTTCGATCGACGCTATCGGGTGAAGCTCGACGATATGAAGCTCTCGGATTTCAAGCCCGAGCATCTCAAGCGCAAGCCGGGCAGGATCGTCGCGCTGAACCCTGTCAACCGGATCAGCTACAGTGTGACGGACCGGGAGGGGAACGTTGTCAGCGACGCCAACGTGAGCCTGCTCCTGACCCGTCCCCACACCGAAAAAGAGGATCAGCACTTCGATCACCTCCCCTTCAGGAACGGACACTATGTCCTGGAAAAACTTACCCTGAAGAACCCCGGGCGCTATATCCTGCGTGTACGGGTCCAGAAGGGTGACGCCGTCGGTTATATGGATACTCCCGGCTATCTCAAGCCAGGCAAATAATTCTTCTCTCTTCAGGCCGGCCTGGTGTCGGTCATACTACTTATCGGAATCCACTTCTACTGTTACAATGTTTGGATCAACCTGGAAATGTTTTCAGAGAGTGAGGAGGCAGGGCTTCAGCCCTGCAATGCGGGACTGAAGTCCCGCCTCCTGTTGATTTGACCGTTTGACTCAACCCGATCTATGACCATTCAGTTTTTCGATGGGCTCGTTTCGCCATAATATCCACAAGCCAAAGGAGAAACGAATGCCGGATCTTCACATCTTCCCCACCTCCCGCTCGATCCGTGAACGGGTCGCCTCGCTGCGTACGACAGGAGGCTTCCTCCCCCGTCTGATGCGGATGGACGAATTTCTGGCCCGGGCGGCCGTGGTGCCGGATCGTCGCCAGGCGGAGGCGAGTGAGCGGATCTTCTGGCTGCGGGAGGCGGCGGATTTCGAAGAGTTCGGGCGATTGGGGAGTGAGCGGGATCTGGTACGTTTCTTTACCCGCAGTGCCGATTTTTTCCGTTTCTTCGAGGAACTGGCCTGGGAGAAGGTTCCGCTGGAGAGGCTGGAGGAGGCGGATGCCTATGCGGAGTATGCCGATCACCTGCGGATCCTGGGGGAGCTGCGGGAACGCTATCGGCAGATCCTGGACCGGGAGGGAGCCTACGACCGGATCTTCCTGCCAGAACTCTACAGGATCAACGAGGCCTTTCTGGCTACGGCTGAGACGCTCGAACTCTATCTGGAAGGGACGTTGAGCCGTTTCGAGCTGGAGCTGCTGGAGGAGGCGGCGAAGCGGCGGGAGCTGCGGGTTCACTGGCGAAGCACCCCCTACAACGAGAAGATGCGTGAGCGTTTCGCCGAAGCGGGGCTGGAGCTTCCCGGTCAGAGCCGGGTCTTTTTCTCCCTTTCGCAAAAGGAACTGATCGAGTCGGAGCCCTCTCCGTTGGAGATCGGGGCCAAGGTGCTGGCGGTCCGGGAGCGCTACGAACAGGTGGCGGTGGCTCTGGCGGAGATCGAGGGGATGGTGCGTGCCGGGATCGCGCCGGAGCGGATCGCCCTGGTGCTGCCCGACGAATCCTTCATGCGGGCCTTCGATCTCTACGATCGGATGGAGAATCTCAACTTCTCCATGGGCTACGACTACCGGGACCGGCCCGAGTATCGGGTGCCGGCGGTGCTGCTGGAGTATTGGCGGGGCTTCGCCCCCGGAGATCGGGAGCTTCTGGAACATTACGGCTTTGCCCCGGAGCGGTATCGGGGGCTGGAGCCTTCGGCGAGGGTGGCGGCGGAGGAGTTCCGCGAGGTATTTTCGGAGGCGGGAATCCCGGGCTTCGCTCCTGTGGACGGAGAACGGGAACCGACGAGAGAGGAGGCGCCGATCCAGGAACTGTGGCATCGGTTCGGGCAGATCCATCAGGGGCGGCGACTGGCGATACGGGAGTGGCTCTTTCTCTGGCTGGAGGAGCTGGGGCAGCTTCGCCTGGATGACGTGCGGGGCGGCAAGGTGACGGTGATGGGGGTCCTGGAGACCCGCGGCGTGCACTTCGACGGAGTGGTGATCGTCGATTACAACGAGGGGATCGTCCCCGCCTCCAGCGGCAAAGACCGCTTCCTCGACAGCCGGGTGCGCCGCTTCGCCGGTCTGCCCGACCGCCTGGACCGCGAAGCGCTGCAAAAACATTATTACGCCCGTTTGCTGGAGGGGGCCCGGGAGGCAGTGATCCTCTACACCGCCGGGGAGAGCCGCCTGCCTTCACGTCTGCTCTACGAGCTGGGCCTGGAGGAGGGAGAGACGGTAGCGGCCCCGAGGGAACTGCTCTACAGTCATGCTTCGCTGCCCAAAGAGCGAAAGGATCCGGTGGTGGAGTCCTTCGATCCTCTGGCGATGCAATGGTCCGCCAGCCGTCTGAAGATCTGGCTGGAGTGTCGTCGTCGCTTCTACTACCGCTACATCCTGGGCCTGGAGGAGAAAAGAACCGAGGAGATCAACGAGGGGCAGGTGCTCCATCGGGTGCTGGAGCGGCTCTTTGCCGAGCGGGATCATTATGAGGACCCGGAGGCGATGCGACGGCGCTTCGAGACCCTGGCGGCCCAAGAGCTGGAGCGCAGCGGGATCGCCGGGCGCTATCTGCAGGCCTACTGGAGTCGGAAGCTTGTCCCCTATTTCCGGCAGGAGACGGAGCGTTTCGCTCAGGGCTGGCGGGTGGAGGCGAGGGAGCGCAACATCGAGGGAGAGATCGAAGGGGTGCGTTTCGGCGGCCGGGTGGACCGGATCGACGTCCGGGAGGAGGAGCGGATGGTGCTGGACTACAAGAGCGGCAAGCTGACGGAGGCCAACCGCAAAAGCTCCCTGGAGAGAGTGACCGATTTCCAGATGAGTATCTACGACCGTCTGCTGCGTCCCGAATACCCCCGACTGGACCTGGCTTTCGTTACACCGCTGGAGGAGAGGGCTTTTGTTCCGGTGGCGGCTCTGGAGGAGAAGAACGCGCTGCTTGCGGAACATCTGGAAAAACTCAAAGCGACCCGCTCCTTCATCGCGGAGCGGTGTGAGGATCTCAAGCGCTGCAGCTGGTGTCCTTATCAGTTGCTATGTGAACGGGGAGAGTATTTGTAGGGATGGAGGATGATTTTGGATTTTGGATGTTGGATTATGGATGGAAGATGGAGGATGGAAGATTGAGGATTTTGGATTTTGGATGATGGATTTGGGAGTGATCGGGAAGGGAACCCCCGCCGGTGAGGCTTAGGGGATGACTTTGTCGCCCCGGATCTTGTCGATGTCGAGTCCGAACTGCTTGAAGTTGCTGCGAACGCTGTGGTGTTCTTTGAGGACTTTGGAGTTGTAGTAACCCATTTCACATTTGGGCAGGAGTCCTTTGGCCAGGTCGAAATCGGCTCTCGGCTGGGCGTCGACGTAGAGCATGATGTCGGCGGCTTCCTGATCGCTCAGGGTTCCCCCCTGGCCCAGGGGCATATTGGACTGGACCCAGGCGGCCCCTTTGTTGAGCTTGCTCATCCCGGCCCCGGTATTGTAGGAGAGCCATTTGCCGTCTTTGCCTTTGCCCCAGAGAGGAGGGAAAGTACCCATGCCGGCGCCGTCTTTGCCGTGGCAGGAGGCGCACTTGGCTTCGAAGAGTTTTTTGCCGTTGAGATAGTTGGCATGGGTCGCTTTTTTCTGGATCTTGGCGAACTTCTTGGCGTTTTTCGCCCAGCGTTGGCTGTTGTAGGGGCTGCAGGGACGCTTGGTATCCATCTTCATGGGGATGCCTTGGGAGAGCCAGGTGATGTAGGTGGCCATGGCGATGCTCGCTTCGGTATCGATGACCGGCCGTTTGCCGTTCATGCTCCGCATGAAGCAGTTGTTGATCCGGTCCTGAAGGGTCTGAACGGTCTTTTCCCGCTTGGAGTAGGCCGGGAAGGCAGCGGCGGTGCCGATGAAGGTCCCGATCCCTTTGCCGGTACCGGGTTTACCGTCGGTCCCTTTGAGGTGACAGCTCTTGCACTGGAGTTTGTCGCCTACCAGATCCTTGGTCAGGGGGTGGGTATCGGTCTGGTTCATGATCGCTTCGCCCAGCTTGACCATCCGGCCCACCTCCCCTTCGGGGTAGGCTTTGGGGGCACCGGGGATCTCGGCGGCCTGCAGGCTCAATGCACAGAAAGCGGCGCTCAGCGTTCCGAGGATGAATGTCCGTTCCATCGTTCTTCTCCTTTTGATTGATTGTCTGCCTAGAATACTCCTTCAAATCTTACATTTATATAAAAATGAGTAAAAAATATTATTAGATTTATTTAATAAATAGATATGATAAATCATATTTATATTCCAAATACGTTGCGGGGTTGGGTACAATATTCTTCTATCATCTATCGGGAGAGTAAAGAATCTATGGGATTTCAGCCCTTTCTGGCCCTCTCCGCTTCGGCGGGCAGCGGCAAGACCTTCGCCCTGAGCGTCCGCTACCTGGCACTGCTTTTTCTGGGGGAGTCCCCTGCGGCGATCCTGGCGGCCACCTTCACCAACAAAGCGGCGGCCGAGATGCGTCAACGGGTGGTGGATTCGCTGCGGAGGCTGGAAGAGGAGAAGCAGGAACCCTTTCGCCGGGCCCTGGCGGAGCAGACGGGGCTGAGCGAAGAGGAGCTGCTGGAGCGCCGGGGTGAGGTCCTGCGCCGCTTCCTGCGTAGTGCGACGCATATCGTGACCCTGGACAGCTTTTTCGTCTCGGTGCTGCGGGCCGGGGCGCTGGAGATCGGCCTGGAGCCTGATTTTACCGTCAAAGAGGAGGGGGCGGAGGATCTGGAGGCTTCCCTCCTCGAGGAGCTGGAGCGTCAGGGGATGCTGGGGACC
>JALWZI010000109.1 GCA_027002755.1 Campylobacteraceae bacterium
TCATCTCAAGGAAGGCGAGTGCCGCTGGAGGAAGTCCAATGAAACCATGTATAATATCCTCAATCAGAGGCTAAAGAAGTATCTCAAATGAAAGGGTTGCTAGTCTAGAGCCTTTCAAAAACTCACAATCGCATTAAAAGTAAATCGAGTTGGAACCGTATGTCGTTGGAGAAACAAATTGAATATCTTAGGAGATTAAAAGAGTATCATTCGGTTCTCTTTGATGTGGATGATGAGATATTCGAATCATTGATGGGCAGACTGCAGAAAGTATATTCTCCAGTAGTAAAAAATAATTAAACTGGACTAACTTGAGTATGAATATTTATGTAAAAACACAGAAAATATATGATGTTAAAAAGAAGAATTATTTAATTTGGAAATCGATGGTGGCGCGGGGCGGAATCGAACCGCCGACACAAGGATTTTCAGTCCTTTGCTCTACCAACTGAGCTACCGAGCCTTTTGAAATGGAATAGAATTATAACCGAGTTTCATTAAAGAGTTCTTAAACGGCGCACGAATTCCACAAAACGGTCTCCCCGAACCGCATAGGAGGGGAACTGATCCAGACTGGATGCTGCTGGGGAGAGGAGGGCGACCTCGCCTTCGCGGAGCGATTCCGCCACGGCTTGCATGGCTTCGTCCAGCTCCTTGAAGGTCCGAACGGGGAGACCGTACTCCCGGGCCAGGCGGCTGAGACGTTCGCTGTTGCTGCCGAGGGTGTAGAGGGTGGCATCGAGTCGGGCCAGGCGCTCGATCAGAGGGGCCATGTCGACTCCTTTGTCGTCCCCGCCGGCGATCAGATGAATCCGACGGTCGCGGTAGGCTTCGAGGGCCTGAAGTGTCGCGTCCAGATTGGTGGCCTTGGAGTCGTTGACCCAGAGTCGCCCCTGTGCATCGGTGATCTCTTCCTGACGGTGACGGTCGAGGCCAAAGGCGTTGAGACGGTCGATATCGGCTTCGTCGAAAAGGACACGGCTGACCGCCAGAGCCAGGAGCGCATCCTGACGAAATGCCGCACGATAACGGAGTCCGGATGCCTCCAGATCGAAGAATCGTTCCAGAGACTCGTCGGAATCGTAGGGAATGATCCAGGCGAAGCTCTCGGGGGGCTCCAGATCGGCAGGGATCAGTGCCGGTTCGCCTTCCTGCATTCGAAGAAGAGGGGAGAGTTTGTCAGCCGAGTAGTTCTCGGCATTGCCGTGCCAATCGATATGATCGGGAGTGATGGGCAAAAGGATGTAGAGATCAGGAGCAGCCTCCCGGGTATGGTGCAGGGTATAGGAGCTGGTTTCGAGGATCCAGAGCGGGGCTTCGGGATCCAGTTCTGCCAGGGGGGTGCCGATGTTGCCGCCGCTGACGGCCCCATGGGATTCGAGCAGCCAGGTGAGCATCTGGGTGGTGGTGGTCTTGCCGTTGGTGCCGGAGATCCAGACGGTACGGGGACGGGGAAGTGCGTAGTGGGTAGTGCGCAGCGGGTAGAGGGGATGGTCCTGTGACCACGTTTCGCTCTCTTTTCTCAGTCTTTCAGAGAGGAAAAGGTCGTATTCGCTGACGGGATTTTTGGCTTGGGCCAGCAGGGAGCTGTCGGGGCGGATGCTGGGGGTGAGGATCTCCATGAGGCTCTGATCGGGATCGAAAGCGTCCGAGGGGTGGATCCGGTTACCTGCTTCGTCGGTCCAGGGTTTTTCGCAGCGGTCGTCGTAAAAGTCGAAGCCTTCTCCCAGGAGGGTGGCGATGGCCCGGGTGGTCTTGCCGTAGCCGAAGAAAGAAAGCTGTTTCATCGGAGCACGCTCCGCTGAAACGAGTGAAGCGTGAGGCGTGAGGCGTGAAGAGTTGTGGTGAATGGTGAATGGTGAATGGTGAATGGTTTTGGTATGCGTTGTATGGCAA
>JALWZI010000110.1 GCA_027002755.1 Campylobacteraceae bacterium
CTCCTGGAGGAGGTATCCCTGCTGGAGAAACAGCTGAAGGATCGGAAAGAGGCCATCCGCCTTCTGGAGACCCATCTGCGTCTCAAGCCCGATGCCCCGGTGGCGATCTACTTCAAGCTGATCGAACTCTATGCCAAGGAGAATCGCCTCGACAAGGTTTTGGAGCTCTACAAAAAGCTCTACGAAAAAGACCCCCAGAAGTATTTTCTGCAGAAGATCGTCAAACTCTCCCTCTACACCCGGGACCTGGACGGTCTGATCGCTCTGCTGGAGAAACATTCCCGGGGGAACGAGGAGCTGCTCTATCGCCTCTACAAAGAGAAGAAACGTTTCGACAAGGCGATAAAGCTGGCCCATCGACGGTATGAAGAGACCGGCAAACCCAAGTGGCTGGCGGAAGAAGCAATCCTGCACTACGAAGCGGCCCGGGCCGAAAAGAAGGTCACGCCTCAGGTCCTGAAGACCTTCCGGCGGCTCTTCGACCAGGCCTTGAAAAAAGGGTTGGACGACAGCCTCTATCTCAATTACTACGGTTACACCCTCATCGACCACGATCTGGACCTGGAGCGGGGGATCGCTCTGGTCCGTCGGGCCCTCAAACAGCAGCCCGACAACAGCTACTATCTCGACTCCCTGGCCTGGGGGCTTTACAAACTGGGACGCTGTGAACAGGCTTATCGGGTCATGGAGAAGGTGATCGCCGATGAGGGATTGCAGGAGCCGGAGATCAAAATGCACTGGGAGAGTATCCGGAAGTGTATGGAGAAGGACAAAGCCTTTTAACGTCCCCCGCTTCCACAACAATCATAAAACGAAGGAGCACCGCCGCGATGGCCGATATTTTGGATGAGATCATACGTAAGACCCGCGAGGATCTGGAGCGGAAGAAGAAGGAGTACCCCCTGGAGTGGCTGGGGCGTTCCCTCTCTTTCAACCCTTTCGTCCCCAGGAATGTCCACCCCTTTTTGCGTTCCACGCCTGAGGATCCCTACCGGATCATCGCCGAAGTGAAAAAGGCGAGCCCCTCCAAGGGGATCATCCGGGAGGATTTCGATCCGCTGGTCATCGCCCAGGCCTACGAGAAGGGCGGGGCCAGCGCCCTCTCGGTCCTGACCGAACCCCACTGGTTCAAAGGGAACATCGAGTATCTGGGAATGATCCGACGCTATGTGGGGATCCCGCTGCTGCGAAAGGATTTCATCATCGATCAGTATCAGCTGGTGGAGGCGGTGGCCTACGGGGCCGACTTCGTCCTGCTCATCGCCAAGGCCCTCAGCCGCAAAGAGCTCAAGGAGCTGCTGGAGTACACCCGCCATCTGGGGATGGAGGCGCTGGTGGAGATCCACGACAAGGCGGATCTGGTCAAAGCGATCTTCGCCGGGGCCGACATCATCGGGATCAACCACCGCAATCTGGAGACTTTCGAGATGGATATGAGCCTGAGCGAAAAGCTCATTCCCCTGATCCCCAACTCCAAGATCATCGTGGCCGAAAGCGGGATCAACGATCACGAAACCGTCGTGGAGCTCTCCAGAATCGGTGCCGATGCCTTCCTGGTGGGTGAGCACTTCATGCGCCAGGAGGATATCACCGGTGCATTACGGACTCTCAAGGAAGGCACGAACGCCTCCTGATCCTCTCCCGAAGAGACTACGCCCACAGGCTCCCCTCAGCGGGATTCGCTTCGTACATTCCTGATTTATCCTCCAAATTTTGTATAATAAAACTATAATCTTATAAATAAGGAATATTTATGAAAAAGATAATCCTCTCTGTCTCGATTCTTCTGGGTTTTCTGACGACGCTCTCTGCCTGGCATCTGGGAAAATACGGTGATTTCAGCTTCGAGAGAATGGGGGATTCCAATGTCTGGGTCATGCACGGTCCGGC
>JALWZI010000111.1 GCA_027002755.1 Campylobacteraceae bacterium
GCAGCGGTGGGAACGATACTGTTGATCGGGTGCGGTCCTGCCGCTCAGACGGGTGCCGCTGTCGGAGCGGTAGGGGGAGCGGCCTATGGATACGAACACAGCAAACATCACAAAGAGCGGGATGCTGTGATCGGTGCCGCATTGGGAGCGGCGGCGGGTGCTGCCGTCGGAACGGCGGTGGAGGGGGGCTACTGAGCCCCTGTTCGACGTTGCCGTAGATAGAAGAGCCTCACGGTTCGGAACGGACCATAGAGAACATAAGCGGTGATGAGAAGGGCCAATCCCTCATTGCTGTAGAGATAGAGCAGTGAAGCACTCAGTGTGAGGATGACCAGTGTTTTGAGAAGAAGAGGGCGATTGAGGTCGATCTTTTTGAAAGAGGGATAGCGGATATTGCTGACCATCAGAAGGCTGACAAGCAGAGCGGCAAAGAGGAGTGCAAAGCCGAGGAAGTTGAGTTGATATTTTCCCAGCAGAAGTGACCATCCCGCGACGAAGATGGCGGCGGTGGGGATGGGCAGGCCGATAAAGACCCGCGGATCGTTACAACTGTCGGTAACGTTGAAACGTGCCAGGCGAATGGCGCCGAAGATGACGAAAAGGGCACTGACCAGCACGCCGAAACGTCCATGATCCTTGCCGAACTGAAAGTAGAGCAGCATCGCAGGCGCGACACCGAAAGCGACCAGATCCGCCAGGGAGTCGAGTTCCAGACCGAAGCGGGAGCAGGTGTGAGTCAGCCGGGCGATCCGTCCGTCGAGTCCGTCGAAGATCAGGGAGAGAAAGATGAGCCAGGCCGCCGTATCGAAATGCCCTTTCGAGGCTTCGGTCAGGCTGATGATTCCTGTGAAGATGGAGGCGGTGGTAAAAAGATTGGGAAGGACATAGATAAGCCGGGGACGGGGCTGCATCATGAATGATCTCCTTTATCGGATCAACGCCGAAGCGGTCAGGAAGGGCGAGCCTCCTCGTCACCCTTGTCGTCGGATTCCGGCGCAGAGCCGTTCTTTTCGGTCGGGTTGGGCTCTGCTTTCGCTTCTGTAGCGGCTTTTCGGGAAGCACTCTCCCGATCCTTTGCCCGCTCTTCCCTGTCGCATCGCTCTTGCTCGACCTTTTCCTTGTGGGCCAGGCGACTGGGAAGATGGTGACGTTTTTCGAACTCTTCGATGATCTCCCGGACTTTGCAGCCCTCGATCACCTCCACATCCAGGAGGACCTTGGCCATCTCATGGATCGCTTCGGCGTAGTCCTTGAGCGTCTGCTTGACATGGGCATAACGCTCATCCAGAAGTTTCTTGACCGCTTCGTCGATCGCTTCGGCGGTCTTTTCACTGTAATCCTTGATCACCTGGCCGCCATTGAGGAAGGCGCCGCCGGCATTCTTCTCCAGGACCATCAGACCGGCCACGTCGCTCATGCCGTATTTGGTGATCATATCTTTGATGATGTCGGTGGCCCGCTGCAGGTCATTGCCGGCCCCGGTGGAGATATCGCCGATGAAGATCTCCTCGGCGGCCCGACCTCCCAGCAGTACGTCGATCTCGGCCAGGAGCTCGTGTTTCTGCTTGAGGAACCGGTTCTCTTCGTCGGGCAGATGGAGGGTATATCCCAGAGCGCCCAGACCTCTGGGGATGATGGAGACCTTGGTCACCCGGGTGGCCCCCTCCGTCAGTTCCGCCATCAGAGCGTGGCCACTTTCGTGGTAGCTGACGATCCGTTTCTCCAGATCGTTGATCTTGCGGTTCTTCTTTTCCAGGCCGACAAAGGCCCGTTCGATCGCCTCCATCAGGTCGGACTGCTCGATCTGCTTTTTGTTCTGGCGACCGGCCAGCAGTGCCGCTTCGTTGATGATGTTGGCCAGATCGGCTCCGGCCAGACCGGCGGTCGCT
>JALWZI010000112.1 GCA_027002755.1 Campylobacteraceae bacterium
ACTTCATCCTCTCCATGTACATCTCGGCGGTGACCTTCACCACGCTGGGATCGGGCGACTGGATCCCCCAGACGCTGCCCGCCATGATCGCCGTCATCACCGAGGTGATCCTGGGGGTGGTCCAGGGGGGCGTCTTTGTCGCCATTTTGCTCTATGCCCATCAGAACAAGGAGATCAAGTAATGTCCGGACATCACCACCATCATGCCGTCAGCGGCACAAAGCTCTTCATTACCGTTGTCCTCAACGTCGTCATCACTCTTTCCCAGATCGTCGGAGGGATCTTCTCCGGCTCTTTGGCACTGCTCAGCGACGCCATGCACAATTTCAGCGACGTCCTGGCCCTGCTGGTGGCCTGGGGGGCCAACCGCCTGGCCGCCCGTCCCGGAAGCATGGAGAAAACCTTCGGCTTCAAACGGGCCGAGATCATCGCCGCGCTGTTCAACGCTTCGGTCCTGATGGGGATCGCCCTCTTTCTGATCATCGAAGCGATCCACAAATTCATCCATCCCGAGCCCATCGCCTCGGGATGGGTCATCGGCCTGGGGCTGCTGAGCATCCTCCTCAATGCCGCCAGTGTCCTGCTGATCAAAGAGGATGCCCACGAAAACATGAACGTCAAAGCCGCCTATCTGCACCTGATGACCGATGTGGGCACCTCCGTCGCCGTCGTCCTGGGCGGAGTGCTCATGTACTACTGGCAGCTCTTCTGGGTCGATCCGCTGATCTCCCTGCTGATCGCTCTCTATCTGATCTATGCCTCCTACGACATCATCCGGGAATCGACGGCGATCCTGATGCAGTTCGCTCCGGAGGGGCTGGACCTCGAGGAGCTGGCCGAGGCCGTCGCTCAGCTCCCGGGCATCGAGAATCTCCACCATCTGCACATCTGGCGGCTCAACGACCACGATATCTTTCTCGAAGCCCATGTGGACTTTGCCAGCAACCTCCATCTCATCGAGGTGACCCACAAACTCGAAACGATCGAGAGACTGTTGCGGGAGCGCTTCCACATCGCCCACGTGACCCTCCAACCAGAATATCGCCGGGGAGATGATAAACGACTGATCGTCACCGAGTAACGGTTCTCCTCGTTACCTCCTTGAAATATCAAGATATTTTGATATAATACGAAGCAGATTAAAATGAAAAGGATCGAATCGAAATGAAAAAGATTGTCACGTTACTTGCCGTTGCGCTAATCAGCATCGGAGCCTGGGCCAAGCCCCTCTACGACCTCAAACCGGTCAAAGTGGCCGAGGGGATCTACTGCTCCATCGGTGATCTCAACCCTCCCACCAAAACCAACAAAGGCAACGTCAACAACAGCTGCTGGATCGACCTGGGCGACGGTCTGGTGATCGTCGACCCGGGACCGACCTACGCATTCGCCAAAGAGTTCGCCGAACTGGCAACGAAACAGACGGGCAAACCCGTCAAAGCGGTCGTCGTGACCAACTACCACGACGACCGCTTGTATGGCGCCAGCTACTATGCGGCCAAACAGATCCCCGTCATCGCCCACAAAAGCGTCGTCGAGGATATCAAAAAGAACCAGAACAAATTCCAACGTATCCCCCATCTACTGAGCAAAGAAGAGTTCGCCGGCACCAAACTGGTCACCCCCGACACCCTCTTCGACAAAAAATACACCATCAAAGGAAGCAAGCGCACGGTGGAACTGCTCAAGCTCTCTCCGGTGAGCGAAGAGCACTCCGACATCGTGGTCTGGGTGCCGGATGTGAAGTTCCTTTTCGCCGGGAACATCGTCTTCAACGATCGGGCCCTCAACTACACCAAAAACAGCAATATGAAGGGGTGGATCGAAGCGCTCAACAAAATTGCCGCCATGAAACCCGCGATCGTCCTGGGGGGCCACGGCGGCACCATGGGACCCGATGCCTACAAAACCACTCTGGAGTATCTGCAGAGCCTCCAAAAACAGGTCAAGGCCGCCTACGACAACGATGTGGATATGAGCGAGCTGATGAAGCATGTGGATCTGAGCAAATTCAAAGATCTCAAACATGCCGAACAACTCAACCGTCACAACGCCAACGACTACTACGAGCAGCTGGACTGGGAGTAAAACGATGAGTGAACATGAAGAGGCATTGGAAGATTTTCTGAGCACCACCGGCGCCCTCTACGACGCGACGCGGGTGCGACTGCTCAAATTTCTCGATCGGCACGGCCCTTTGTGCGTCTGCGATCTGCAGGAGTCCTTCGGGATGATCCAGTCCCGACTCTCCCGACATCTCAAGATCCTCAAAGAGGCGGGCTTTTTGTCGGTGAAACGGCAGGGGCGCTGGGCCTACTACGCCATTCGCAGCCCACTGGACCGCTTCCGCACTGCGGCCATCGAAGAGATCCGTACCCTGCCCATCAAGCTGCCGGAGCTCAAGCGGCTCTCGGAGAGCTGTCCGATTCAATAATACATTCACTCAACAAGGAGAACACCAATGAAAATCGAAATCCTCGGAACCGGATGCGCCAAATGCAAACAGCTGGAGAAAAACGTTCTGGCCGCCCTGGCCCAGACCGGCAAGTTCGCCGAAGTGGTGAAGGTCGAAGATCTCCAGAAGATCATGGAGTACGGGGTCATGAGCACCCCCGGACTGGTGATCGACGGCAAGGTCGTCAGCGTCGGCAAACTCCTCACCCCCGAAGAGATCGCCGATCTGATCTCCCAAAACGGATAAGGAAATCCCATGAAAATCGAAATCCTCGAATCCGGGTGTACATCCTGCCGCTCCCTGGAGCACAACGTCCGCGAAGCCCTGGCAAAAAGCGGCATAGAGGCGGAAGTGGAAGTGGTCGAAGACCTGCAGCGGATCATGGCCTACGGCGTGATGCGCACCCCGGGCCTGGTGGTCGACGGCAAGGTGCTGAGTATGGGGAAAAATCTCACCCCCGACGAGATCATCGGACTGTTGCCATGAAATTCTTTGCCCAACCCAAACGGTACGACGATGTCACGACCCTATCGGACGAGGATCTCATCTGCTACTGTATCGAGGTGGACAAAAAGACCATCGTCGGCGCGATCCGAAACGGTGCGTCGACACTCCAGGCGATCAAAGAGGCCACAGAGGCATGCACAGGGAGTGACTGCAAGCGCCTCAACCCCAACGGCCGCTGCTGCTCCAAAGAGATCAACGCACTGATCCAACTGGAGGCGAACGATGTTTGATTGGTGGCATCGGATCGTCAGCCGTTTCGTCTTCGAGACCCTGGAGCTCAGCCCCGAAAGCGCCGCCGGATCGGCGCTGGATTTTTTCCTCTACGATACGGTAAAAATCCTGACACTCCTGGCGGTGATCATTTTCCTCATCACCTTCGTCCGCAGCTACTTCCCCACCGAAAAGGTGCGCGACTGGCTGGAGGGGAAACATCCGCTGGTAGGGCATGTGGCCGCGGCACTTTTCGGGATCATCACCCCTTTTTGCAGCTGCTCGGCGATCCCCCTCTTTTTGGGCTTCATCCAGGCGCGGATCCCTTTGGGGGTGACCTTCAGCTACCTCATCTCCGCACCGATGAACAACGAGATTGCCATCGCGATGCTCTTCAGCCTCTTTGGCTGGAAAATCACGGCACTTTACATCGGCTTCGGTCTCTTAGTCGCCATCGTCGCCGGGATCGTCATCGGCAAGCTCGATCTGGAGGATGAGGTCCTTATCAAACCGCCGCCGGTCAAACCGCCCCATATCGAGGAGGTGAAAATCCCCGTCAAAGAGCGGCTCAAAGAGGCCTGGGACTACACCCTCGACCTGCTCAAAAAGGTGGGGCTCTACGTCCTTGCCGGGGTCGGGATCGGCGCCTTCATCCACGGCTACGTCCCCAGCGACCTCATCGTCCGCTACGCCGGCGGAGACGCCTGGTACGCTGTGCCTCTGGCGACGATTCTGGGAGTACCGATGTACTCCAACGCCGCCGGGGTCATGCCCCTGATCGAAGTGCTGACCCAAAAAGGGATGCTCATGGGGACGGCGCTCAGCTTCATGATGGCCATCACGGCCCTGAGCCTGCCTGAGGCGATGATCCTCAAAAAGATCCTCTCGACGAAACTGATCGCCATCTTCTTCGGCACTGTGGCGCTGGGAATTATGATCATCGGCTTCATTTTCAACGCGGTTCTGCACTGACGATCACCGCTGCTGCATCTGCTGCTCCTGGAGACGCTCCCTCAGGAGGTCTCCGCTGTCTTTCCCCATGATCGATCCATGGATGAAGAAAATACTGATGATATAAAAGATCATCACCAGTGAGAGGAAAATTACTACCAGACAGACATTGCGCCCCATCCGTTTACAGAACATATCTACCTCCTTTATGAAGTAATCTTCTATTCTCTGCAATCCATGTGCAACGTATGTGCAAAGCCTATTCATGCTCGTTTCATTTTCGATACCTATGATGCTCTTCCATGCCAAAAAAGGAGTCGAAATGAAACTGAAAAAACTTGCGATCATCTCCACGATGGTTCTTTCGCCCATGGGCATCCTACTGGCTGCCGACGGAGCCGTGCTCGCCAAAAAATGCCGGGTCTGCCACGGAGTCAACTACGACAAGCATGCTCTGGGGGAATCCCCCGACATCAGCAAGTACTCCGCCAAAAAGTTGATCAGTGAACTGCGTGAGATCCGGGAAGAAACTCCCGATGACGCCAACAAATGACTCATGAAAGAGCAGATCAAGGATTTTTCGGATGAGGATATCGAAGCGGTTGCCAAATTTATCGCCGGACATGTGAAAGATCCGAACAGAATGCCGGGGCAGAAAATGATGCCGGAAAGTATGCATCCTCAAAAGGAGAAACCATGCGGAATGTAGGAAGACCTGAACGTCTACAGCGTATTTTCCTGGCAGTGCTCTTTTTTATCTGGCTCTTGTGGCCTACAAGTAGAGTGGAAGAGTTTACTGACTGAATTCACTTTCGGAGCACTTTGATCCGGAGAGTATTTCGATCAGATCAATGAGTATCTATCTATCAAACTATCAAACAGCATAAAGGTTTCCAGCAGACGACCGGGATATATTGGTATAATATTTATACTTATAAATAAGGAATATTAATGCCATTATGCCCCATCTCCATGGAACGGGTCGATGAACGTGCCGCCAGGCTCGTGGGGCTTCTGGTCCTGCTCATCGTCATTCTCCAATTCACGATTCCCTCGATTCTCTGGTTGATTCTTCTGTTGGCTGATTTTTCGGCACGAGCCTTTTATCGTCCGGCCAGCCCCTTCGCCCGTCTCTCCCGCTGTGCAGTCGAGCGTTTCGGTGCACCCCGCATCGTCGATGCCGCACCAAAGATCTTCGCTGCAAGAATCGGTCTGATTCTCTCAGTAGCGGCACTGCTGTGCTTGCTGATCGGCTGGGAAACGGGATGGCAACTGCTGCTGACGATCATGGGGATCTGCGCTTTTTTCGAAGCCTTTTTCGGCTACTGCGTGGGGTGCAAGTTCTATACGCTGTGGATCAAAATGAAACCTTGATAGACCTCATTGATTCACCGGCTCCAGCGCAAATCCCAAAAGCCGCCACTCCCCATCTTCTTTGAAAAACGTCCCGGACAAAAGAACGTCGACGCTCTCGATCCCGGGATAGATCGCCTGCAAACGGACTGCTCCATTCTCCAGCTGTCTCGGAGGAAGGATCTTCGGTGTCTGTGCAAAGATCTCTTTCCACTTCAACCCTGCGTTGAAGATTTCCTGAAAGCCCTGTCGCAGGGCCTGCCAATCGTTCCGATCTCTCCAACGGTGCACACTGTGTTCATACAGGGGTGTGAGGTCTTTCCGTTCGATCGAAGAGAGCATCCATCCGGACAAGCGGGCAATCAAAGTCTTTTGAAGATCCTTGTCCACTCTTTCACTCTTCGATGGAGCACTTTTCTCTTTGAGTTTCGACACATCCCCGATGGTAAAGCGCTTTCGTGCAACTGTTTTGCTGTCAAGACGGAAAATCACTTCGAAAATTCCGTCGGGCCAATCACTCGGTAAGTGGATAGCAGCCGTAACGGTAGCGCCGTTTTTCCCTCCGGGATTTTGTAGGACACCTTTCATTTTGTAGAGACTTTTGTTCCGATTGATCCCGTCATTGACCACCACCCATTCAAGAGAATATGGCGTGCCTGCTTTCAAGCCTTTATAGGGAACAATTGCGTAAATTTTGTGCTGTGAATTCGGAAAGTGATCCCCCATTCCGATCGGGGTGACGGTTCCGTCACTGTTCTCTTTGACATCTTTGGCAAGATAGATCTGCGATACGCCGGGAATGGGGTGAATGCTTTCCTTCTCTTTTCTGTCTCCTTTATTCGAGATGAGACTGAATTCCTTTTTCGCCATCAATTTCCCATCGGAGAGTATCTCCAGGGCATAACGGCCAGCCGGCAGGCTTAAATCGTGGTTGTCATAATAGACATGGAGAATCGTTGTATGTGGGTCGAGAGTCCCGCTTGCCTCCCCTAAATTGGTATCGGGTTTCGGCAGGGCATCTACGCTGATCCAGCGAACGGTGATCGGATCGTTCTCTCCGACACCTTTGAGATGAACCAAGGCGTGAATCGTCGAAGTGTCCACCGGAAAGCGGTCGGTCACCGCCCCCAGTTCCACCCGCCGCTCCTT
>JALWZI010000113.1 GCA_027002755.1 Campylobacteraceae bacterium
CTATCTGGCAACCCGTCCCTACTTTTCGGCTCCCCGGGCCTTCGTGACTCATGTGGATGCCACACTGGTGCACGACTTTTCCCAGATCGCACGTTCGGGGCCGGTGGGTGTCCTCAAGAACTCTCCGGCAGAGACGCTGCTTCCCCGACTCTACCCCGGAATCCGTCTGGTGACGATGAAAGATGGAGATGAGGGATTGAGAAAGGTGGCCTCCAAAGAGCTTGTCGCTTTTGTCAATATCATACCCAGTCTGGTCTATTCGATCCGGAAACAGGGCCTGAGCAATCTCAAGATCGCCGGAACCCTCCCCGACGAGGTGAAGCTCTCGATCCTGGTCAACAAAGCCGAGGCGCCGCTGGTCCCTATCCTCGACAAAGCGATCGGGAGTATCACCCAGCAGGAGCGTCAGGAGATCCTGAGTCGCTGGGTCCGGATACGCTACGAAGCCCAGCCGGACCATACAGCTCTGATCCGTCTGCTCGTTCTGTCGGGTGTGCTTTTACTGTTCCTGCTTGCCTGGCTCTACCACACCCGTCGGATGCACCGTGCCTTGCAGAAGGTTCACAGAGAATTGGAGGCGAAGTTCCAGAAAGAGTTGGAGCGGAACCGTGAACATCAGCTGATGCTGCTGCAACAGAACCGCCTGGCCCAGAAGGGGCAGATCCTCAATATGATCGCCCACCAATGGCGTCAGCCGCTCAACAGCCTCTCCATCGTCACCCAGGTCTGCCTCTCGAAAATGCGCGAGGAGCTGGGAACGAGCGAAGCGCTGGCCCATTTCGAAGAGAAGAGCAAAAATCTGATCGGACAGATGTCGGAGACTATCGATTCCTTTCGGGACTTTTTCCGTCCGGAAAGAACGCGGGTCCGGTTCAGCATCAACCGCACGGTGGAGGAACTGCTCCCCATGATCCGTCCCATCTTCGAACATGACGGGATCGATCTGAGCTGGAAGGCCGAGAAGAACATCTCCTATCTGGGCTATCCCAAAGAACTGGGACAGGCTCTGCTGAACATCCTCTACAACGCCGGCGAAGTGATCCGGGAACGGGCGATAGAGAAAGGCCGGGTCGAAGTGGGTCTCCGGGAAGAGGGGGATCGGATCCTTTTGGAGATCTGCGACAATGCCGGAGGTGTCCCCGAAGAGATCATCGGTGAGATCTTCGATCCCTATTTCTCCACCAAAGAGTCCAAAAACGGCACGGGGCTTGGCCTCTATATGAGCAAACTCATCGTGGAGGAGCATATGGGAGGGCGTCTTGAGGTCCATAACAGCGGAGAGGGAGCCTGTTTCCGTATCCTCTTTCCGCTGGTCAGTTGATCCGGAAATTGAACCATACAAAATTCCCCCGTCATTCCGGACTTGATCCGGAATCCAGGATCGGGAATACCCATAGATGCCCCGGATCCTGAATCGAGTTCAGGATGACGAAGTTTAATCATCGGTTGCCTCCAAGAACTTCTCCAAAACCTTCGCAAAGTCGGGATGATCAAGGATGTCGGTATGGTCGCTTCCAGGAAGGATCCGTACCGTGACACTGCTTTGGCGCAGGTTGTCGATGAGATGCCGGGAGTTTCGGTGGGGGATGACCCGGTCGTGCTCTGCCAGGAGGATCAGCGTCGGGGCCTTGACCTCAGGAGCGTAGCGGAGGCTCTCGAAAGGATCTTTGATGATGAGGCGGACGGGAAAGATGGGGTAGCGACGCTGGCCCAGGGCGGTGATACTGTCGTAGGGGGTGATGAGCACCAGCCGTCCCACGGGCCGATGGGCCGCCAGATAGACCGCGACCCCGCTGCCCAGACTCCGGCCGATCACATCGACCTGATGGTGGCGGCGAGCGACGCTGTCGTAGAGCTCCAGTGCCATATCAAAAAAGGCCGCCTGGG
>JALWZI010000114.1 GCA_027002755.1 Campylobacteraceae bacterium
GGAGAGATCACGCTGCACTGTACCGATCTGCGTATCGTCACCAAGGCGGTCCACCCCCTGCCCGAGAAATTCCACGGCCTGACCGACCAGGAGATCCGCTACCGCCAGCGCTATCTGGACATGATCATGAACCCGGAGGTCAAGGAGACTTTCAAACTCCGCAGCCGCATCGTCTCCCTGGTACGCCGCTTCTTCGAGGAGAAGGGTTTCCTGGAAGTGGAGACACCGATGATGCATCCCATCCCCGGCGGCGCCAACGCCCGCCCCTTCGTCACCCACCACAACGCCCTGGGGGTCGACCGTTACCTGCGCCTCGCCCCGGAGCTCTACCTCAAGCGGCTCATCGTCGGCGGAATGGAAGCGGTCTTCGAGATCAACCGTAACTTCCGCAACGAGGGGATGGACCACACCCACAATCCCGAATTCACGATGATCGAATACTACTGGGCCTGGCACACCTACGAGGATCTGATGCGCCTGACCGAGGAGCTCTTCGACTACCTCTTCGAGAATCTGGGGCTGCCCCGCAAGCTCAAATACGGTGAGCAGGAGGTGGACTTCTCCACCCCCTTCCGCCGGGTGGGGTATCTGGAGTCCCTGGAGAGCATCGGCGGGGTCCCGGCCGAGGTGATCCATGACAGAGACAAAGCGAGAGCCTATCTCAAAGAGCACGGCGTGGAGACCGATCCCAACCTGAGCCTTGGCTATCTGCAGGCGGAGCTCTTCGACGCCTTCGTCGAGGAGAAGCTCATCGACCCCACCTTCGTCAAGGACTTTCCCATCGAGATCTCTCCTCTGGCGCGGCGCAGCGACAAGAACCCCGAGATCGCCGAGCGTTTCGAGCTCTTCATCGCCGGCAAAGAGATCGCCAACGGCTTCAACGAGCTCAACGATCCTCTCGATCAGTACGAGCGCTTCAGGATGCAGGTAGAGGCCAAGGAGGTCACGGGAGACGACGAGGCGATGCATATGGACCTGGACTACGTGCGGGCCCTGAGCTACGGCATGGCCCCTACGGCCGGGGAAGGGATCGGTATCGACCGTCTGGTGATGCTCCTGACGAATCAGCACAGCATCCGCGACGTACTGCTCTTCCCCGCCATGCGGCCCGAAGCGAGGCTCGAAAGCTCCGCTGAAGCAGACGAAGAAAATCCCGACAACGAATCCCAGCAAAAGGAAAACTGATATGAGTTACTACATCGAACAGTTCGACCCCGAGGTCTATCAGGCCATCGTCGACGAGCTCAAACGCGAGACCGAACATCTGGAGATGATCGCCAGCGAGAACTTCACCTTCCCCGACGTCATGGAGGCGATGGGATCGGTCTTTACCAACAAATATGCCGAAGGCTACCCCAACAAGCGCTACTACGGCGGCTGCGAATATGCCGACAGAGTGGAGCAGCTGGCCATCGACCGCTGCAAGGAGCTCTTTGCCTGTGAATACGCCAACGTCCAGCCACACTCGGGCTCCCAGGCCAACGGGGCAGTCTATGCGGCCCTCATCAAAGCCGGCGACAAGATCCTGGGGATGGATCTGAGCCACGGCGGCCACCTGACCCACGGCTCCAAAGTGAGCTTCTCGGGCAAGAACTACCAGAGCTTCACCTACGGCGTGGAGCTCGACGGCCGCATCGACTATGAGCGGGTCCGCGACATCGCTCAGATCGTCAAACCCAAGATCATCGTCTGCGGCGCTTCGGCCTATCCGCGGGAGATCGACTTCGCCAAGTTCCGTGAGATCGCCGACGAGGTCGGTGCCCTCCTCTTCGCCGACATCGCCCATATCGCCGGACTCGTCGTCGCCGGGGAGCACCCCAGCCCCTTCCCCCACGCCCACGTGGTCACCACCACCACCCATAAAACCC
>JALWZI010000115.1 GCA_027002755.1 Campylobacteraceae bacterium
AAGGCGAAGGTGAGGATCGGAATATCGATATCGATATCGAAAGGTTTGACCAGCGGCTGCATCACCCCTTTGGGGAGGTGATCCATGTTCTGCATCACTTTGTCGTAGAGCTTGAGGTTGGCGTCTTCCCGGCGTTCCCCGATCTTGTAGACCACGTTGACGATCCCCACGTTGTGCATGGCGATCCCGTAGATATGATCCACCCCTTTGATCTCCCGGATCTTGCGCTCCAGAGGATTGACGATGACGTTCTCTATCTCTTTGGGGGTGGCTCCGGGCATGGGGGCGATGACCGCTCCACCGGAGATGGCGATCTGAGGATCCTCCTCCCGCGGCATCACCTGCAGCGAGATAAAGCCCAACAGCAGCAAAGAGATCCCCAGCACCAACGTCAGGGGATTCTTCAAAAAACCCAGGGCCAGTTTTCCGGCGACATCCTTCGGTTGGTAGTTGATCATTGCTTTTTATCCTCTTCGGGGATGTAGACTTTGGCATACATACCGGGGAAGACGAAGGCATCTTTCTTGTCGAAATCGATCTTGACCTTGAACTTGTGGGTCATGGGATTTGAAGCGGGGATGATGGCACTCACCTTGCCCTCGGTTTTAAGACCAATGGAGGGGATCTCCACTTTGACCTTCTTGCCGATTCTGACATGGACCAGGTTGCTTTCGCTGATCTCCACCAGGACCTTCAGATGCTTGAGGTCGGTAATCACCAGGGCCGGCATGCCGGGGATCTGCATATCGCCCTCGTTGAGTTTCTTGGCGACGACGACACCGTCGTTGGGAGCTTTGATCGTCAGATATTTGTACTGGTTGAGCACCGCCTCTTTCTGGGCTTCCGCCTGCTCCACCTGCTTCTTGGCGATCTCCACCATATCCCGCATATTCTTGGCGGCCAGTTCCAGCTGTTCCAGCTCGAACTTGGAGACCATGTCCTTTTCGAAGAGCCGTTTGTTTCGTGCAAGGTTGAGCAGGACATTGTTGAGCTGATTCTGGTTCATCTGCAGGGCCAGACGGGCCTGGGAGATCGCCAGGTCCACCTGTTTGACCGCCGCTTCGATCTCTTTGGAGTCGATCTCGTAGAGGATCTGGCCCTTTTTGACCATGTCTCCCTCACTGACACGCATATTTTTGATAAACCCCATAAAACGGCTGGTGATCATCTTCTGATTGTCCGAAATCACGGTGCCGCTCAGCTCAAGAACGCCTGAGAAGACTGCACCGGTGGCCAGCAGGGCCATCAAGAGGATTTTTTTCATAAACGACCTCCCATGTCGAGAATTTTTTCAAGTTCGAAGACTTTTTCACTGTGTTTGTTGGCAACCTGCAGATACTCCAGAAGCACCTGCAGTTCGATGGACTGCTTGATCAGGACATCGGTGATGGAGGCCAGTCCCTCTTTGTATTTGGCTTCGTAGGTCCGATAGACCTCACGGGCCAGGTTCAGCTGCTTCTGCTCACTCTGCAGATCGTACTCCAGGGAGCGGATCGCCGTCTGAAGCTTCTGAACTTTCAGCGCGATCCCCTTTCGGGCCAGTTCCACCTGCCGGGCCACCTTCATGTGCCGTACCCTGGCCTTTTCGAGCTTGGCTTTGTCGCTGCCGCCGTTGAAGATATTGAGCTTGACCTGCATTCCCACTGTATAGAAATCTTTTTGGGCAAAATCGTTCCATAGGGTATTGTCGGCACTTCCGTACTCCGCAAAGGCCCCGACCGTGGGGAGGAAGTTGGCTTTCTCCGTCGCGATAGCGTGGCGGGCCACCTCCAGACCCATCTTGGCTTTCTGGATGTCGAGACTCAGTCGCTCGATATCCCGTTTGTCGATCTTGGGGGCATGGATGACCAGATGGACCTTTCTGATAGAATCGACCTTCGTATCGAGAAGGAAAGAAAGGAACTGATAGGCCAGGTCACGATTGAGTCTGGCCTGATTGAGCATGCTGTCGACCTTGGCCAGGCGGGCTTCGATCTCCAGGACATCGGTCTTTTTGGTATACCCCTCTTTTTTCATCTCCAGAATGGTCCGCTTGAGTTTGAGCATGTTACGGCGAATCCGGTTGAGGTTGTAGACGTAGCGCTCCACCAGAGTGATATTGTAAAAGGCCTTTTTGACCTGAAAGATCTTTTCATCCCTCAGCTTACGGGTATCGAGCTTGCTCATCTCGTAGAGTTTGCGGGTGATCTCTTTGTATTCGGTGAGTTTACCACCGGTGTAGAGGGGGACCTCATAAGTGAATTTTGTCAGGAAATGATTCCGTGATCCAGGATAGTTGAGATCATCCGGAGCTACATCCAGCATACGATTCTGCATTGCCGGATTTCCGAGTGTCGCCCCAAGTTGATTGTAGGGAACCTGGCTGGTCAGACCACTGATTCCGCCGAGAAAATCTTTAAAACCGAAATCCCTGAATGTCGCCTCACGACTTTGCAGTTTGAACCCGAAGACATTCCCTGCATCATTTGAACGCAGTGCCTGGAGGGTGATGGTGGCGGAACCCCAGTTTTTTCCCTCCACCGCCAGTTCATCGTACTTTTTCATCGTTTCATCGAACTGGGCGACTTTGATCTCGAGATTCTTTTTGTCGAGAATGTTCAAAGCCCTGTCGAGTGTCAGGTTTTTGAGTCCGGCGAAGAGAGGCAGGACTCCGATCAGCGATAGTGAGAGGATTCGCCACATGATATGCTCCTGTCGTTACGGTGCGATTTTGTGCATTATAGCAAAAAATATGAAGAAGTGAATAATTGAATAATAAATAGTTAACTGAATATGAATATTCCGCGAATTATAGCAAGCTACGCTTATGCAAGTCTTTAATAGAAATGATCGATCGATGAAAAGTGGAAGGTGGAGACCGTAACCAAAACGGTCAGAGGGAGACCGTCTTGACGCTGATGCAGGCGGGAAGCGCAGCCAGTTCGTCGATGATCTTCCTGCTGATCTCTCCGTCGACACGGACGACGGCGAGCGCCTGTCCCCTGTTGTCACGTCCGAGGCGGAAATCGGCGATGTTGATCCCCTGACTCGCGATGATCCGTCCCACATCCCCAATGACTCCGGGTTCGTCGTTGTTCTTGAAGAGGATCATCCGACCTTTGGGCTCCAGATCCAGTGTATACCCGTCGATGTCGACGATCCGCTGCAGGTTCTCTTCAAAGACGGTACCGCTGATGCGGAACACCTGACCGTTCTGGGTCGTCAGCTTCACGGTGACCAGGTTTTTGAACCCTTTGGCATCGGGGATCGTCTCTTTGAGGATCTCGATCCCCCGCTCTTTGGCCACATACTCGGCATTGACATAATTGATACTGTCCGCCAGAGATTCACTCATGACCCCTACGGTGGCGAAGGTCGCCAGCGAGTCGATATATTCGGAGACCGGCCCTTCGGCGATTACTTTGATCGATTTGGCACCGCTTTTGGGCACCTGGGCACTCATATAACCGATCTTCTGGGTCAGTTCCAGGAAAGGCATAACGAAATCGGGGAGTTCGTTCTCCCGGATAGGAAGGTTCAGCGCATTGGGATAGGCGATCCCCTTCGCAGCGGCGATGGCGTTCTCGGCAGCCTGGACGGCGATGTTGCGCTGAGACTCCCGGGTATTGGCTCCCAGGTGAGGGGTCACCGTCACGTTGTTCAGATCCAGGAGCGGATTGTCGATCGCCGGCTCTTTGTCGAAGACATCGATACCTGCCATGGCGATCTTGCCGCTCTTGAGCCCCTCGTAGAGCGCTGCTTCATCATAAAGACCGCCCCGGGCGCAGTTGATGAGGATCACCCCGTCCTTCATCCGGGCGATCTCCTCCCGGCCGATCATACCGATGGTCTCTTCGGTTTTGGGCGTGTGGATCGTGATGATGTCACAGGCAAGGATATCCTCGAAATTCTCCGTATAGGTGATATCGAGATCGGTCGCTTTGCTGGGGTCGATATAGGGATCGTAGGTGATCACCTCCATCTCGAAGGCCTTGGCCCGCTTTCCGACCCGTGAACCGATGTTCCCGAAACCGATGATCCCCAGCTTCTTGTCCTTGAGCTCGGTACCGTACCAGTCCTGGCGACGCCAGACTCGGTCGATCTTGAGGTTGTTGTGGGCATAGGGAAACTGCCGGACACAGGCCAGCATATGGGCCATGGTCATCTCCACCGCAGCGATGGTGTTGGCGGTGGGGACGTTCATCACGACGATCCCCAGCTTGGAACAGCCGGGAATGTCCACATTGTCCACCCCTACACCGGCGCGGACAATGGCCCGCATCTTTTTCGCCTGTTTCAGAAACTTCTCGTCCACATCGGTGGAACTGCGGGTGATCGCGACATCGGCCAGAGGGATGAATTTTTCCAGAAGCTGATCTTTGGGCTCATCGGCGGCGTTGATGAGCTCTACCTCCGGATCGGAGGCGAGGATTTTGAGTCCGCTCTCATGAATATGATCACAGACTACGATGGTATATTTGGACATCGAATCGATTCCTGAGTTTTATTTTTTGAGCTGGTCTTTGATCAGGTCACCCAGCGTCATGCTGTCGTCCTGCTCCTGGTTGAGCTGGTCGAGAGCTTCACGCTCCTCCTGCCGCTCCAGGCGGCGGACGGAGACGCGGATCCGATCGTTGCGGGGATCGATATGGGTGATAACCCCTTTGATCTCCTGACCGGGCTCGATCTCGTCGAATTTGAGAGGATGAAGATCCTCGGTACGGATCAGCGCATCGACGTTGTCATCCAGGGCGATGAAGACGCCGAAATCTTTTTTGTCCTTGACGGTTCCGGTGACGATATCTCCGACCTTGTGGGTATCGGCGAAGGCTTCGGCGGGAGATTTCTCCAGCGCTTTGCGGCTCAGAGAGATCTTGCCGGCATCGGTGTCGATCTTGATGATCTTGACCTCGACTTCGTCTCCCACCTTGAAGAGATCCTTGGCCCGTTTGCTCTTGTCCCAGGAGGCCTCCTGATTGTGCAGAAGCCCCTCGACATTGTCGATCTTCACGAAGGCACCGAAATCGGTCAGCGAGGAAACGGTCCCGGTCACGATATCGCCGACCCGATGCTTGCGGGCGAACTCCTCCATGGGCTTAGGAAGCAGATTTTTGAGGCTGACGCGGAGACGACGCTTCTCCTTGTCGATCTCGATCACCTCGACATTGATCTCTTCGCCGACGGTCAGATAGTCTTTGGGGTGTTTGACGTTTTTGTCCCAGGAGATCTCGGAGACATGAAGGAATGCCTCCAGGTCCTCACCCAGGTCTACGAAGACACCGTAGGGCTCGATGTTGCTGACGGTCGCGGTGACGGCGTCACCCACACCGAGGATCTCATCGATGTTCTCCCAGGGATCGGGATTGGCCTCTTTGACGGAGAGGGAGAGATGACGCTTCTTCTTGTCGTAATCGAGTGCAACGACATTGACCTCATCCCCTTCCTGGAAATATTTGGAGGGGTTGACAGGTCCCTTGTGGGAGATCTGGGAGTAGTGGACCAGACCATCCATCCCGCCTACATCCACGAACATTCCGTAGCTGGTGATCTTCTTGACGGTTCCGACCACGGGCTCTTTGCTCTCCAGGAGCTTTTCGACGATCTCCTGAACCCGAGCTTTGTCCCGCTCGATCAGCTCTTTGCGGGAGATGACGACGGAGCCTTTGTCCTTGTCGACTTTGACGATGACACCCTTGACCTTTTTGCCAATGGCATCGGTCTTGGAGCTGAGGTAGGAGAGGGTCCTCGGCATGAAGAACTCCAGCCCGTCCGCTTCGACCACATAGCCGCCTTTGTTCTTTTTGGTGACGACACCCTCGACAATGTACTCCTGCTCCTCATCGTACTCTTCGATGAACTCGTTCATCGCCTGACGCTTTTTGGCCAGATCATAGGAGACCATGGGCCGCTCGCCCCGACTGCCGGTGATAACTACGGGAAGAGTGTCCCCCTCTTTGAAAAGCAGATTCCCCTCTTCGTCCCGCAGCTGATCCAGGCTGATAAAGGCTTCGTTCTTCCGGCCGATATCTACGATCGCCTGGTTCTCTTCTTCGTTGATCTTGACGATGGTCCCCTCTGTCAGGTCCCCGCTGCTGCGGTCTTCCTTTTTGAAAGACTCCTCCAGCATCGCTTCAAAATCAACGTCCTCGATTTCGATGTCTTCGAACTTCATATACCTATCCTTACTTTACTCTGAGTTTGGCGCTAATTATACTCTATTTTGTTTAAAGCTTGATAGGTAGGTAGCTATGGAAGAGGAAGGCGGCCTCAGTCGGCCAGCTCTTTTTCGACACGGACGATTTCGCGGATCCGGTCGATGACATTCTGGACGATCCAGTCGGGGGTGGAGGCACCGGCGCTGATCCCGCAGAGTTCCTTGTCCCGGAACCAGGCAGGGTCGAGTTCGCCTTCGTTCTCCACCAGATAGCTGTCGTCACAGTAGTTTTTGCAGATAGAGTGAAGCTGCTTGGTATTGGAAGAATGCTTGCCCCCGATGACGATCATCACATCAGCCTCTCTGGCCAGCTCCGCCGCGGCATCCTG
>JALWZI010000116.1 GCA_027002755.1 Campylobacteraceae bacterium
CCAGCTACGACACTACCCGTTTTGTGGAGGTCTCCATCGAGGAGGTGGTTCAGACCCTCATCGAAGCTCTGGTGCTCGTCCTGATCGTCGTCTATCTCTTCCTCCAGTCCCTGCGGGCGACGCTGATTCCGGCGGTGGCGATCCCGGTCTCCCTCATCGGGACCTTCGCCGCGCTGCTGGCGGTGGGCTTTTCCATCAATACCCTGACGCTCTTCGGCCTGATCCTGGCCATCGGGATCGTGGTGGACGATGCGATCCTCGTGGTGGAGAATGTCGAGGCCAATCTGGAGAAAAATCCGGAACTCACCGTCAAAGAGGCGACCCGCCTGGCGATGAAGGAGATCTCGGCTCCGGTCATCTCCACGACCCTGGTCCTGCTGGCGGTCTTCGTGCCGGTCACCTTCATCCCGGGGATCTCGGGAGCTCTCTACAAGCAGTTCGCAGCGACCATCGCCTTTTCGGTGCTGCTCTCGGCTCTGGTGGCCCTGACCCTCTCTCCGGCCATGGCGGCGACGATCCTGAAGCGCCGTACGGAAGCGGAGAAACCCCGCTTTTTCCGGGTCTTCGATGCCGGATTGGAACGTCTGAAGCATGCCTACGAGGGACTGCTGCGTTTTCTGATCCGTCACTGGATCGTTCCGGTGGCAGGATTTTTGCTCCTGCTGGCGGGGACGTGGATCCTCTTTCGGACGCTCCCCACCGGGTTCCTGCCCGAAGAGGATCAGGGAACGCTGGTGGCTTCGGTCAATCTGGAGCCGGGTGTCCGGTTGCACGATACTGAGGCAGTGACCAAAAAGGTGGTCGAACTTCTGCGTCGGACCCCGGGAGTGGAAGCAGCCATCAGCATCAACGGCTACAACGGTATCATGGGGACGCTGGACTCCTCCACTTCGGCGATCTTCGTGGTGCTCAAAGACTGGAAAGAGCGCCAAAAACCGGAACTGAGCGTCTCCTCCATCATCGCCCGTATTGAGGGATCGATGCAGTCGAAGGTCCCCGAAGCGACGGTGCGGATCTTCAGCCCGCCCTCTATCCCCGGGCTCTCGGCTACGGGCGGTTTCGAGTTCAAACTGGAAAATATGGAAGGGCTCCCCCTGAAAGATTTCGAGAAAAGGGCCCGAAAGTTCATCGCTGGACTCAACGCAGATGAGCGGATCGCCAATGCTTACACGATGTTCAATTCCGACTACCCCCAGCTGCGCATCGACATCGACCGGGACAAAGTCGCTTCCGCCGGGGTACAGCTGAGCGACCTGCTGGGGGTGCTGGGGAGCTACCTGGGATCGCTCTATGTGGATGATTTCACCAAGTTCTCCAAAACCTACCGGATCTTCGTCCAGGTGGACGAGAAGTACCGCAGCCACGCCGGCCGACTGGGACACTTCTTTGTCCGCAACGCCAAAGGGGACCTGATCCCCCTCTCAAGCTTCGTGCGGATCGAACGTACCAGCGGTCCCAGCACCGTCACCCACTTCAACGGCTATCAGAGCATCGCCGTCAACGGGATGCACAATGCCGCCAAAGGCTACAGCTCCGCCGACGCCATCGCCGCCATCGAGGAGCACGCCCAAAAGCTGCCGCCCGGGATCGGCGTGGCCTTTTCGGGCGTGACCCTCCAGGAGAAAGAGGCGGGCAACGCAGCGCTCTATATCTTCGCTCTTTCTCTGCTGGCAGTCTTTCTCTTCCTGGCGGCCCAGTACGAGAGCTGGATCATCCCGCTGACGATCATGTTGCCGATCCCGGCGGTGATGGCCGGCGCCCTGGGGGCCAACATGTTCGCGGGACTTCTCAATGACATCTACACCCAGATCGGACTGGTGCTGCTGATCGCCATGGCCTCCAAAAACGCCATCCTCGTCGTGGAGTTCGCCAAAGAGCTGCGGGAGAAAGGAGCGGAGCTGATCGAGAGTGCCGTCTCGGCGGGCAAACTGCGGATGCGGGCGATCCTGATGACCGCCTTCGCCTTTTTGCTGGGGATCTGGCCTCTGGTGACGGCGTCGGGAGCGGGAGCGGCCTCCCGGCGTTCGCTGGGAACGGCGGTCTTCGGGGGGATGGCCCTTTCGACCCTGCTGACCTTTCTGTTGACCCCGGTGCTTTTCGTGCTCTTCGAGCGGCTGCGTGAACGATTCGGAGGAGGGAGAGACAATGCGTAGGATGCTGACGGTTCTGCTGCTGGCGGCAGGAACGCTGCTGCCGGCACGCACCCTGACGGTGGATGACCTGGTGGCCATCGCCCTGCACCACAGCCCCGACATCGATCTGGGGCGCTACGAGGTGGAGAGTGCCCGCCAGCAGAGCCGTTCCGCCGAGAGTGTTCGACTTCCCCAGGTGGGGCTCTCGATCCGTCTGGACCGGGAAAACGACCATTATCGCCGCCGCGGCGATGAGCATATCGATACGCTGGAAGGGACCCTCAGCGCCACCCAGCTGCTTTACGATTTCGGCAAGAGTGCCGGAGCGATCGAATCGGCCCGTGAAAGCGAAGCGGCGAGTCGCGAGCAGATGCATCAGATCGTCTCCGACAAGATTCTGGAGGTGAAACAGCGCTACTACGACGCTCTCAAAGCCCTGACGCTGATCCGGGTCTACGAAAAGAACCTCCGCCTCCAGGAGCGGCATCTCTACCGGGCCAAAAAATATCTCAAAGCGGGGATCAAGACGGCGGTGGATGTCACCGATGCCAAACTGGAACTGGAGAAGGCCCGCAAAGCCCTCAGCGATGCCCGTTTCCTCTACACGATGAAACGCACTCTGCTGGAAGAGAGCCTGGGGACGATACCGGAAGAGGGGAACTACCGGCTCTACGTAGGGTCCAGCGATCCGAAAACGTGGCGCCTGCCCAAACATGAGGCTTCCCTCAAGCGTCTGCTCAGCTATGCCCGAAAACATCGCCCGCTTCTGCTGAGCATGACCCATGAGATCCGCAGCGCCGAAGCGACTGCCCGGAGCAAGGCACTTCATATGACGCCCACCCTGGAACTCTACGGCGAAGCGGGTACCAAGGGACTGGATGCGGGAGAGGATTCATGGGGACATGAGAAGGTGGGGGTCAGGATGAACTGGGATCTTTTTACCGGCTATCGGGATTCTGCTGATGCGGAAACAGCCCGGATCGAAGCGATGAAGGCGCATGCGACCCGTCAGCAGGCGATGCTGGCGATCCGCCGGGAGGTGACCCAGGCCTATCTCAATCTGAGGCACCGTCGGGATAACTTTTTGCTCAATCGGACCATTGTCCGGCAGGCGAAAGAGAAGTATCGCCAGGCGAAGAAACGTTATGTCAACGACCTGGCGGACTATGTGGAGCTTCAGGATTCCCGGCAGGACTATATCCGCGCCCTGGCGGGACTGGTCAACAGTTACTACGAGTATTTCGCCGCCAGTGCGGAGCTGGAGCATGCGGTCGGGAAATAGCGTCGTTGGAACGACGGGTTATTGGTATATTGGTGTATTGGTTATTGGGGAGTATTATGCCGTTTGAGTTGTGTTAAGTGTTATGTGCTAAGTGCTAAGAAAGAAGTGCCGCGATTCGGTACACCGAAACCATTCGTCCAAGCGCTTGGGGACGGTACTCCCTCGCTGCTGCTTAGAACTTGTAGTAGGCTTCGACGCGGATGCGTTGGCGTTTGTCATGGCTGTTGTCCTTGTATTCTCGGTCACGATAGCGGTATTCGACTTTGGCGTCGACATCGGCGATCCTGAACTTGTAACCGACACGGGCACCGAAGGTGTTGTCGCGATCGGCGGCGATATCGACATTGTTGAAATCCCAGTAACCGAGGGTTCCGTAGAGTTTTCCGACAGGGAGTTTGTAGCCGGCTTTGAGCAGGATGCCTGCCTGTCCCTGGCTGTGGTTCCGGGTGAGGTTACGGACGATGTCGGCATCCTCTTCGTTGTTGCTCCAGAGGGCGCTGTCTTCCAGCTGCGTACCGGCCATGCGGAGGCTGTAGTCCCCGTCATTGATGTAGGAGGCGACCAGTTCGGCATCGAAGTCGCCCCATTGCGAGCCGACTTTTCCGGCGATAGCGTAGGTGGCATCGGTGGAGGCATAGTCGCCGTCGACGTAGGCCCCCTGTATGCCCAGTTTCCAGCCTTCGATGTCGGTGACGGCGTTGGCCCAGAACGACCAGGTATCCTTGGCGGAAGTTCCCGCCGCCCGGTTGATGTCGTATTTGCTTTCGGGAACATAGTAGGCGGCTGCCGAAACGGTCGTATCGCTCAGTGACTTGTTGACCAGTCCCAGCATGAAGAGTCCGGCACCTTCGCTGACATGATACTGCTCGTCACTGTTGTGATAGATCTGTGCGATCCAGGCTCCGACGAGGGTGGTATCGCTCAGGTCGGTATTGGCGATGACGATCCCGTCATAGGACCAGTCCATGACCCCGGCGCTTCGGTCGGTCCAGGCCCAGGGGGAGAGAGATTTGGGCAGTGCCTGGCGACCGGCTTTGACGGCGGTGTTGCCGAAGCTGTAGGTCAGATAGGCCTGGGAGACTTCGGCGGCGGTCTGATCTCCGGAGGATTCGACACGGGCATTGTCCGCGATGTCGAGACCGAAATCGGTCCATCCGGCTATTTCGGCACCGAAACCGAAACCGTAGCCGAGTTGTTTTTCAACGCCGAGGACAACGGTGGCGGAGAAGGCGTTGTTCTCCTCATCTCCCCAATCGCCGGGATTTTTATAGTCCTCGTCCTGGAACTGATAGGCGAAACCGATCTGTCCCCAGAAATCCGCCGAAGCAGGGGCGGCGGGCTCGACGGGTGCGATATCACCCCCACCGAAGATCATGGCGGAAGCTGTGACGGATAGAAGGATCAGCTTTTTCATTCAAAACCTTTTATGTAATCTACCCGGACTATATGAACTATTAACGAAAAAGTCAAATAAGTAAATAAAAAGCAAACAAAAGGTAAACAAAAATAGCGAGCCGGACTCTTTAACCGGCGGCTTCTCCTTTGACCCCGCACTCTTCGGCCCTCGCTTTCATCGCCTCGATCACTTCGGCGATGAGCTCGTCGAGGGTGAGGCCCAGCATCTCAGCCCCTTTGAGGACGATATCACGGTCCACACCGGCGGCGAAGGATTTCTGTTTGAACTTCTTTTTGACCGATTTGACGCCCAGATCGTCGATGCTTTTGGAGGGACGTACCAGGACGCAGGCGTTGACCAGGCCGCTGAGTTCGTCGACGGCATAGAGGGTCTTCTCCATGGGGGTGGTGGGCTCTACGTCGGTGCAGATTCCCCAGGCGTGGCTCATCATGGCCCGGATCAGCTCCTCGTTGTATCCCCGCTCCCGCATGATCTCGGCGGCTTTGTGGCAGTGCCGGTCGGGGTATTTTTCGTAGTCCAGATCGTGGAGGATTCCCACGATCTCCCACCGCTCCGTATCTTCACCGGCTTTTTGGGCGAAATGGGCCATACAGGCACCCACCTGGATCCCGTGCTGGACGAGGGCTTGGTTTTCGTTGTACTCTTTGAGGAGATCGAGGGCGTCTTCTTTGTTGGGCATTGTGATTCCTTTTTGTTATGGATTTTATCACACACGGCTGGGGATATTCTCCGATTATAGGTAGTTTTCGATAGAGTATGCGCAAAATATGGGTTATTAAAGGAAGGCGATGGAGCTGGATCTTTTGACACTGTTCTGGCTCTTTCTGGCCGGAGGATTGGCGGGCTTTGTGGATTCCATCGCCGGGGGAGGGGGGATCATTACGCTGCCCGCACTCCTGGCAGCGGGGATCCCGCCCCATCAGGCCCTGGCGACCAATAAGCTGCAGAGCAGCTTCGGCAGCTTCACCGCGGCGATGAACTATGCGCGGCTGGGGCTGATGAACCCGAGGGAGTTGCTGCTGGGGGTGCTCTTTACCCTCATCGGCGCGGCGACGGGGGCGACGGTGGTGCAGTGGTTCCCCGCCGACCGGCTGGAGTCGCTGATCGTGGTGATGCTGATCGTCATCTTCATCTACACCGCCATGACCCCCAAGCTGGGCCTGGAACCCAAACCCCACCGGATCCCCCACGGGCTCTTCTACACCCTTTTCGGCCTGCTCATCGGCTTCTACGACGGCTTCTTCGGCCCCGGGACCGGGAGCTTCTGGACCATGGCCCTGGTACTCCTGCTGGGGCTGGACCTCAAAGCCGCCACAGCCCAGACCAAGCTCTTCAACTTCACCTCCAACATCGTCTCCCTGGCGGTATTCATCTATGCCGGACTGGTGCTCTGGGTGGCGGGAGTCGTCATGGGGATGGGGCAGATCGTGGGAGCGTTTCTGGGTTCGACGCTGGTGCACAAGCGGGAGGTGAAGTTTGTGCGGGTCTTTTTTCTTATCGTCACCGGGGTGACAATTTTGAAGTTAGTTTTGTTTTAACGGTTGAATAGAAGCATAAATTACCGCAAGGTTATTTATTGTCTTTCTATGTTTTATAGTGCTTTTATCGTATAATAAACTTCATATTCTTTTGGTATGAACTCTAGCTTCTTTAATTCGCTATATTTTATTATCTTTCTGAT
>JALWZI010000117.1 GCA_027002755.1 Campylobacteraceae bacterium
CCTGGACGATCAGGCCTTTCATCTGATGGAGCTCGCTGCTATCGACGATGACCTGAGCCATGCCAACCGTCTGGCGGCCCAGCAGCTCCTCTATGATTCCCACTACCGACGCCTCAGAGCGAAAATGTCGAAAGAGCTTTCCGATCTCTTCCGGATGATCGACCGGCGTACTTCCGCCCAGGTGCGGCAGATCGCGCAACAGGAGCAGATCATCAACGAGGTTCTGCTCGGCCTGGTGGCTCTGCTGCTCCTGGTGGCCCTCTTCAGCTGGTTTCACTCGCGACGGAATATTGTCAACCCCCTCAAAGAGCTGATCCACTGGACAGAACGTCTCGAAAAAGGGAAATTCCAATTCCAGAGCTCCATCAACAGCAAGGACGAGATCAGCCAGTTGGCCAGCTCCTTCACCAAGATGGCCGATACGCTCCACAAAAGCCTCAACGAGCTCAACAACAAGGCCCACACCGACCGGTTGACCAATCTTCCCAACCGTCTCTTCCTCGATATCGAGATGGAACGGATGCATCTGGCGGTCAAATATTACGGGAACCGCTGCAACGTCATTCTACTCGATCTGGACCATTTCAAGGAGATCAACGACCGATACGGTCACGAGATGGGCGACCGGGTCCTGCGCCATTTCGCCCATCTGCTCCTGGCGGAGGTTCAGGCACCCCATGTCGTGGGCCGGTGGGGCGGCGAGGAGTTTTTGATTCTGACCAAGAACATGACCCCCGATGAGAGCGAAGAACTGGCGGAGAGGATCCGAAAACACACCGACAATACCGAGTTCCCCGGCGGGCTCCATGTCACACTCAGCGCCGGGGTCGCGGCCATCGAGGCGGAGCTGGAGCTTCGGGAGGGGATCCAGCGGGCCGACAAAGCCCTCTATCGGGCCAAAGCTCAGGGCCGTAACCGGGTCGTGCGGTATCGGAGCAACGGCGCATGACCCTGGATCGACTCCTCTTCCTCACGGACACCGATACCACCGTCGGCTTCCTCTCCAGGGATCCGGAACTGCTGGATCGTGCCAAGCGGCGCCACGGTGAGAAGCACTACATCACCGCCCTCCCCTCCCTGCGCAGTCTGCGGGATCAGGCCCGGGTCCCCCGACCGTACCGCCGGCGCCTGCGCCGAAGCCGCAAAGAGAGCTATATCCTCCCCTCCGGCCACTCCTACCGCATCGTCCGCGATCCCCGGCATCTTCTGCTCCTGAAACGTCTGATGTGGGCCTATACCAGCTCCGCCAATCTCAGCGGCGCCGCCTACGACGAAGCCTATGCCCGACGGGTGGCCGATGTGGTGGTCGAACCTCTGGGAGCTCCCCGGACCCCTTCCCGGATCTACCGCCTCGGACATCGGAAACTGCGGCGCATCAGATAGGGTATAATTCCGAAAATTTTCTGCAAAGGACCGATCGATGGGACGAGCTTTTGAATACCGCAAAGCTGCCAAACTCAAGCGCTGGGGACAGATGTCCCGCATCTTCCCCAAACTGGGCAAGATGATCACCATGGCCGCCAAAGAAGGAGGCAGTCCCGACCCGGAGATGAACGCCAAGCTCCGGACCGCCATCGCCAACGCCAAAGCCCAGAATATGCCCAAGGACAATATCGAGGCAGCCATCAAACGGGCTTTCAACAAGGATGCCGCCGATATCAAAGAGATCCACTACGAGGCCAAAGGCCCCTACGGAACCCTGATGATCATCGAGTGCGCCACCGACAATCCCACCCGGACCGTTGCCAACGTCAAAGCGACGCTGGTCCGCAACAAGGGCGAGCTGCTGACCAGCGGTTCGCTGGACTTCATGTTCACCCGAAAATCTGTCTTCGAGTTCGAC
>JALWZI010000118.1 GCA_027002755.1 Campylobacteraceae bacterium
CCGTCACCGTCACCATCTCCAGTCTGGGGCCGTAGACGATATAGGCGGCAGCCCGGAGGGTCTCACCGCTGGGTTCTCCCTCGTAGATACCGAAGATGCTTCCTACCGAGAGATTCACATCCACGATGCTGGAGCCATCCAGCGGATCGTAGCAGATCGTATATTTCCCCTCCGGATGGACCGGCATCGGTTGCTCTTTTTCCTCACTGATAAGGGTGTGGACGATTGGGAGCTCCTTGAGACCGTGCTCCACCAGCTCGTCGGCATAGACGTCGAGTTTGAGCTGGTCGTCCCCGGAAGCGTTGCAGTTTTCACTGTAGCCCATCTCCTGGTCTTTGATGGCCCGGTCGATATCCAGGGCGATCTCTTTGATTTTCTGAAAGATCGATTGCATGGTCAGTTCCTTTCTATCTCTGTGGCGTGTTCATCGATCCAGCGGATGATGGTGTCGATGTCGTTGAGATCGAGGATATCGATCCCGGCGGGAAGGGAGAGGGTGCTGCGGTCGACAGTGTCGTCGATGGCGACGGCCTGCAGCACCGGCAGGTACTCCGGATCGATCCGACCGCGAAAGACCCCGATCCGCGGAAGAGGGAGATGCTTGAGCCCTTCGACCATCATCAGGTCGAAATCCCCGAAGAGCTTCGCGACCTCTGAGACGGTGCGGGGCCGATGGGAGAAGAGGGTGGTTCGGGTCGGGGAGAGGACCGCCACGTCGGCTCCGCTTCGGAAAAAGCGATCGCTGTCCTTGCCGGGACGGTCGAAGTGGGCTTTATCCTTGGGGTCGTGCTTGACGATGGCCAGTCTGCGGCTATTTGCCAGTCGCCTGGCGATCTTTTCGATCAGGGTCGTTTTGCCGCTGCCCGAAGGGCCGGTGAAAGCTACCGCTTTGAACTCCATAACTGCCTTTATTCTATACGGGATTGAATGCCCTGAAAAATTCCGTCACTCCGGACCCGATCCGGAATCCATGGCTTTGAACACCGACAAGAGCATGGATCCAGAATCAGGTTCAGGATAAGAGATCGGATCGTTCCGGTTTTCAGAGGACTCGATTGGAAATAGATTGTATACTATCTCCGCTGAACACTGGGCAGAGGAGGGATGGGCCCGATATGCTACAATGGTTCAAAAAAAACGGGAATGACGATCGCATGGATAGAATGAGTTCGAAAACGGGGAAAATATGGATAGCGGCTTTATGCGGTATTGGAGTGCTCTTCGCCGCAGTGGGATGCGCTTCCAAAGAGGATCGGGCACTCTACCAGCGGATCCATCAACGCTCACCGGAGCTCCGGACGCTTCAGCAGAGTGAAAAGATCGTCTTTCCCGGGGGCGAAGAGGACGGGACGATCCTGTTGGCCACCTATCTGCCGGAGGAGAAAAGCCAGGGGGAGAACTTCGTCATCGCTCTGTATCCCGAGGGCTCGATCCCGGTGGGACGCTTCACTTTGCAGGGAAAAGCCCCCACAGACCTCAGGAAGATCCGGCGCAGCGATCTGCCGCCTCAGCTCGCCGGGACGATCCCTCCCTGGTTTGCGGTCTACCGTCTCCGATTCCCCGAAGTGGAGGGAAAACGGTTCATCCTGCATGTCGCAGGACCGGGAGAGGCGAGCAGGGAGATCCCCTTTTACAAAGGACCCAAATATCTGGTGACCAAGCCCAAATTTTGAGACCCCGCTTCGCTCTCTTAAGCTTGAATACTCTACAATGATTTATAAATAATCACAACAGCTAAGGAGGGGGTAAGCCATGAAAAAAATGACAGCGATCGCGACCGCGGTACTCATCACGATGGGTGGAGTGGAGACGCTCGAAGCGAGTTTCGGTGACGCCGTGGTCGGCGGGGTAGTGGGTGGAGTCGTCGGCTCCGTCATCACCAACGAGATCTACCACAGCGGACGGCGTCACCACCGGACGACCCATCGACGGACGACACGGCGGACCTACAAAGCCCCGGTCGCCACCGACGAGATAAAGATCCAGCAGGCCCTCAGAAGCCTGGGATACTACCGCGGTCCCATCGACGGTCAGATCAACTCTTTTGAGAGCCGAACCGCCATCAAAGAGTTCAACCGGGCCTATGAGATCGGTGATACCGCCTATATGAGCCCCCAGGAGCGGGATGCACTGGTCTACCTGGGAACCCTGCTTGAGTTTGACCGCGATCTGGCGGCTCCGGGGACCGATCGCCGTTCCCGCACCCGGCGGGTACAGACGGCGCTGAAGGTTCTCGGTTTCTATACCGGCAAAGTGGACGGTTCCTCCGGACCCATGACCCGACGGGCTATCGCCGAGTATCGGCGTGCCAACGGTCTGCCCGCCGGCTATACCCTGGGGTACGAGGATGAGTATCGGCTGATCGAGACTGCCAAGCGCTCCAACGACAACTACATCCAGGGGACGCTTGCGTCCCTGAAACGTCTCGGTGCCGGCAACGCCCGGCAGCCTCAACCCCGAGGTCCCGCTGTCCAGTCCCGGCAGCCGGTGATCCTGCAGCCCGCACCGGCCCAGGCTCCTGTCCAGCCCACCATCACCCAGGAAGCGCCCGCTCCCATGGCTCCGGCGGCGGCACCCCAGCCCGCTCCTGCCGCTCCGCAACCGGTCCAGGCCCCGGCACAGTCCTATCAGCCGGCGCCCCAACCTGTCCAACCTGCGGCTCCGACACCGTCCCCAAACACCACTGCGCCCGCCGCGACGCCCCAGGAGGCTCCGGTGGTCCTGCAGCCGGCACAGAACAACACCGCTCAATAATCAGGGAAAACCGGGGAGGTGACAATGCTGCCGAAGCGGATCCTGTTCGGGATGATCGCCGGTTCACTTCTGGCGGCAGCCATGCCCTCGGATTACTGCCCCCAGCCTCCCTGGTGCTCGGGGGATCGCAGTCGGATGAGTCCGGGAGAACGGACCGTCTGCAGTGACGAGATCCTCAGCATCGAAGAGAATCTGCTCAGTTCCGTCTATCGTCATTTGGAGTTTTACGCTTCGGTCGATGTGGAGGAGCTCCGTCGGGAGCAGAGAGCCTGGCTAAGGATCCGGAACCGACTGGCCGACCGGGATGACCTGATGCTGCTCTATCTCCAACGGATCGAGGTCCTGGCCCGGCGCCTGGCCGAAGCGAGGAGACAAGCTCCCTGAAAGAGGGGCGAAGAGAAGTGGCTATTCGCTGCGTCGGGTGATGGCGGCTCCCAGGGAGGCGAGTTTGCCCTGGAGATCCTCGTAACCCCGGTCGAGATGGTAGATCCGGCGGACCCGCGTCGTCCCTTCGGCGGCGAGGCCTGCCAGAACCAGCGCGGAGCTGGCCCGCAGATCGGTGGCCATCACGTCGGCTCCGAAAAGTTTCTCCACAGGGCGGACAGCGGCGGTGTTGCCTTTGAGCCAGATGTCGGCCCCAAGCCGGTTGAGCTCGCTGACATGCATGAAACGGTTCTCGAAAAGCCGCTCTTCGATCAGACTCTCACCCGAAGCCAGGGTCGCCACCGCCATGAGCTGTGCCTGCATATCGGTGGGAAAGCCCGGATACTCCGCTGTGACGATATTGACCTCCCGCAGCTCGCCCCGTGCCGGATAGATGGTCACGCTGCTCTGATCGGGATAGTCGAAGCCGCATCCCATGCTTTCCAGTTTGTCGATCGTGCTCTGAAGATGTTCGATGTTGACCGCCTCCAGCGTGATCTGGGAGTAGGTGATCGCTCCGGCGCAGAGATAGGTGCCGGCTTCGATCCGGTCCGGGATGATGGCGATCTCTTCGGAGAAGTTCAGGGGGGCTCCTCCCGTTCCCTCCACACGCAGACGGCCGGTGCCGACCCCTTCGATGTTGACGCCGCCGATCTGAAGCATTTCACAGAGCTGGACAATCTCCGGTTCCCGGGCAGCATTGATGATCTCGGTGGTTCCGTGGGCCAGGGCCGCCGCCATGAGGGTGTTTTCGGTGGCTCCGACGCTCACTTTGTCGAAAACGATCTTGCTCCCCTGCAGTCCTCTCTCCGGGGCGATGGTATGGACATATCCCCCTTTGATCTCGATAGAGGCGCCCATGGTCTCCAGTGCCTTGAGATGCATGTCGATGGGACGTTGCCCGATGGCACAGCCGCCGGGCAGGCTCACTTCACACTCACCGAAACGGGCGAGGAGGGGGCCGAGGACCAGGATCGAAGCCCGCATCTGGGCGACGATCTCATAGACCGCCCGGGTCGAGTTGATCGGTCCCGCATCGATCCGCACCCGATCGCCCTCGTGTTCCACCTGGGCTCCCAGGATCTGCAGAAGCTTCAGAAGCGTTCGGATATCCACCACATTGGGCAGATTGCTGATCAGTACAGGCTGATCGCTCAGTATGCTCGCCGCGATGACGGGGAGGGCGGCGTTTTTCGCTCCGCTGATCCTCAGGGTACCGCTGAGCCGCTTTCCCCCCTCGATTTCCAGATAGTCCATGGATCTCCTATCATTATTATATAGATCCGACATTGTATCGAAGAAGGGGTTAAATCGACAGAAGTCCCCAAAATACTATTAATGAATATAAAATTGATATTTTCAAATAAAATTCTTGATATTTTTAGATATGTTTAATCTTTGACGTGCTACTATATTACTTAATATTCAGGCGATGACCTGCATGAAATGGGATGAATTATGAGTGATACTCTGGATAGACTCAAAGCGTTGGGCAGCAAACTCGACGTGAAACTGAGTGAAAAGAAGAAAAAGACTTCCCGACCCAAACAGCCTTCGTTGATCGAAGAGGAGGTTCAGAGCGATGTGGCGGCCGAGCCGGCACAAAAGCCTGCACGCAAACCCGTGAAGCTGAAACAGCCTGCCGGCGAAACCCCGCCCGTCAAAAAGGAGGAGACGGCGAGTTCTCTCTCGGGCGAGAGCAGCGAGGAGTCCCGGAGACTGGGACAGATCCTGCTGCACCATCTCGGGATCGACAGCGGTGCGGAGCCGGTCCGTGCCCAGAACCTTCAGCGTCTTGCCGAACTCTTTCTTCATCTCGAGATCAGCAAAAAGGTGGAAAATATCGAGGATCTCTTCATCTACAAAGCGATGAACATCAGCGGGATCGGCCTCAAAGAGGAGGATTTCGGGGAGATCCGCGAAGGCAAATACGTCCAGGTGATCGCCATTACCTACGAACCGGACAAGAACGGCAAGAAAAAGGCAAAAAACATCTCCCTCGGGTATTTCGGCAAAGCTGAATCCCTGGATCCCACCCGGAAAAACCAGGTGATCGAGTTCGTCCTGCGCTGGCGTTACGAAAAGGCCTTCCAGAATCTGGAACACTATCGTCTGCTGCTGGAAAAGGTTCGTCCCAAAGAGAGCCTCTTCTAAAATCCCCGATCCGTTCTTCTCTCCTGCCCATCGATCCCTCGGACCGTCTCCGGTCGTCGAAGAAGTCCTCTCTAATGGAATCTTTGCTAAAATCCGCCATCCAAAGACACCAACAACGAGGTAAATGAATGAACATCGAAATGACCCCCGAAAACCTGCTGATCCAGCTCGGATATCCCGTCAAAGAGGCGACCCTGGCCCAGCTGCAGCGTATCATCGACAATACTCCCGGCTTCGAGAAATTTGCCAAGCACATCCTGACGCTCAACGACGAAGTGAAGCGCTTCGCCGGGATCGTCGCCCTTTCCAACTCCAAAGACTATCTGAAGGTCAAGACCGACAGTACCAGCCCCGAAGAGATCGAAGCCTTCAACGACTATGTCAAGCATTGGGCGGAGAAGTACAAAGTCGCTCTGGAAAAGGTCGACGGTAAAAACACCTACTATATCCTCGGCCACAAGTAAAATCCCCCATGCCGCTCAGCAGGCTCAATGACGAGCAGCGCCGGGCGGCTACGGCCCCGGCCGGCCGCAATCTCATCATCGCCAGCGCCGGGACCGGCAAAACCTCCACGATCGTCGGGCGCATCGCCCATCTTCTTCACCGGGACGTCTCCCCCGAAAAGATCCTTCTGCTGACCTTTACCAACAAAGCCGCCGGCGAGATGATCCAACGGCTCAAAGACCACTTTCCGGCCCGGACCGTCGACCGGATCGAAGCGGGGACCTTTCATGCGGTCTGCTACCGCTGGCTCAAAGAGCGGCTTCCCCAGGCAACCCTCAAACAGCCCGGCGAGCTGAAGACTCTTTTCCGAAGCATCTACGAAAAGCGGGACCTGAAGCGCCTGGGGTATGAGACGCAGCCCTTTTCGGCCACCTATCTCTACGAACTCTACCAGCTCTATCAGAATGCCGCGCTGGAGAGTTTCGATCTCTGGTTCCTGGACCGCCACCCGGAACACGAAGCGTGGATGGATATCTATCTGGATATCTGCCAGGAGTACGAAGCCACCAAAGAGGAGTACGGTTTCCTCTCTTTCAACGATCTGCTCCTGAAGGTGAAGTCCCGGCTGGAAGAGGGGGAAGGGATTCCTTTCGACGAGGTACTGGTGGACGAGTATCAGGACACCAACACTCTCCAGGGAGCGCTGATCGATGCATTGAAACCCGCTTCACTCTTCTGTGTGGGGGATTACGATCAGAGTATCTACGCCTTCAACGGGGCCAACATCGCCAACATCGCCACCTTTACCGAACGTTATGCCGACGCGCGGGTCTACACGCTGCGGACCAACTACCGCTCCGGGGCGGCGATCCTGGCCCTGGCCAACCGGGTCATCGAGCGCAACGAGCGTATCTATCCCAAAGAGCTGATCGTGGGGCGCAGGGGAGAGGCCCATTCTCCGAGGCTGCTGGTCTACGAGGAGCTCTTCGAGCAGTATCAGTCCATCGCCTCGATGATCGCCGAGAGTACCACACCCCACGGGGACACGGCGGTGATCTTCCGCAACAACGCCAGCGCCGACGGGATCGAGGCGAGTCTGAGGGAGCGGGGGATCCCCTGCCGCCGCAAGGGCGGGACCAGTTTCTTCGAGGCAAAAGAGGTGAAGTTCCTGCTGGATCTCTGTTCGCTTCTCGTCAATCCCAGAGATATGATGGCCTTTATTCATATTTTTGAATATGGCAAAGGGATCGGCACGGCCATGGCCAAGGAGATCTTCCAGTGTCTGCTCCATTTCGGGGAAGGGGATCTGCGCCGGGGGCTTCTGCGGCCGACGGTCACGACGCTGCCCAAACTCAATCCCAACAAAAACACCCAGCTGGGGCTCTTCGACGACGATCTGGAGATCGGATCGGTGACCCGCTTCTCTCACATGGAGATGGAGGAGGAGATCCGGGCCCACCCGCTGCTGAAACACCCGAGGCTGGGGCAGGACGGGGTAAGGTTCTTTATCGAGTTCTACCGCTTCTACCGGAGCATCGACCGGAGCCAGCGGCCGGCGACGATCCTGCGCAAAGCGGCTTCGTCGCCGCTCTACCAGGGGGTTGTGGAGATGCTCTCGGCCCAAAGGGCCCGCCTGAAGACCGGAGAGCTGGATCCTGAGAAGCAGGAGCAGGCACGGGAACGGATCCTGCGGAAGGCACGGCTGCTGACGGACCTCTCGACCCACTACTCGGACCTGCACCGCTTCGTCAACGCCATGGTCCTTGGAGGCGGGGAGATGAGCGAGGGGGAGGGGGTCAACCTGCTCACGGTCCATGCCTCCAAAGGCCTGGAGTTTACCGAGGTCTACGTGATCGATCTGATGGACGGGCGCTTCCCCAACCGGAAGCTGATGGAACGCACCGGGAGCCTGGAGGAGGAGCGGCGGCTCTTCTACGTGGCGGTGACCCGGGCCAAAGAACGCCTCCACCTCTCCATGGCCCGCTACGACCGGGTCAAAAAGATCGATTTCAAACCCTCCCCCTTTCTGGAGGAGGCCGGCTTGATCCGTTCGGACCAGGTCCCGGCCTCCTCGACAAAGCGCGTGTGATATAATTCAATCAAAAAAAAGGAAGAGCATGAGCAACAAACGTGTCGAGCATCTGGAGAAGATCAAAGATGCTATCAACAAATCGGATCTGAGTGAAGAGGAGAAGAGCAACGCATGGAAACATATCGAAGAGTGGTACGCCGAGGACAAAGCCTTCGGTACACTCTATGAAAAACTCGCCGAGATCTCTCCCAAAATCGAAGCTCTTCTCAACGAACTGGGCCTGATCTAAGCCCTCCGTAGAAATTCATCCCCGTGGCCTGTATCCCCAGAGGATAAAGGCCGGATACTCCCCGTGAGGTTTGCGAATGACCGTCGCATCCTCGATATCCACGTTCTCGAACCCCGTCGTTTCCATCCATTGACGAATCTCCTCTCTGTCGAATCCGAAATGTTTGACGCCCGTATCGATGGTGTGGAATGTACCGTCTTCGGTATCGATATCACAGAACGCGGCGAAACCGCCGGGTTTGAGCAGCTGCATCAGACGCTGAAAAAGCCCGGGAACATCCTCGATATGGTGCAGAGTCATCGTGGAGACGACCCCATCCACCAGGATCTCCGGCAGTTCGTCGTGACAGAGGTCCTTTTGCAGCAGAGAGAGGCGACAGGGGATCGCCTCCGATTTCTCCTGCAGCTGGGAGATCATGGAGGGAGAGATATCCACCGCGGTGATCTCCGCGACCTCCGGAGCGATCCGCTCCGTCAGCAGACCGGTTCCCGCACCAAAGTCCAGCAGATGCATATCTCTTTCGAGGGGAAGATGCCGACGGATCGCTTCGGCCATCTCGTCGACATAGCGCAGTCGGTAAACGGTTTCGTCATATCCGGTCGAGCGTTCCGCAAAATGGTCTTTTTTCATATTCATTCCTATTAATATGTTTTGATATTAGCGCCTGTATTCCCCACCTGCTCCGGAGTCCAGGGCCCATAAGGCCATATTAGGCCGTGGATCCTGAATCAAGCTGAGGATGCCGAGACAATATACGATTCGATGATTGTATCAGAAAAGGGTCTTTTTCGCCGCTTCGTTGTCTGGGATTCGGATGGAATCCCAGAAGAGGTCCACGTGCTTCTCGAACATCGTCACCGCAGCAGAGGTGGATTTGCCGTCCATTTTGAGCAGGACCACCTGCATCTGATAGAAAAAGAGGGGAGCGAAGAATTCGTTGGCGAGGAGAAGGGGGTCCGAGGAGCGTATCAGCTCCTCCTGCATCATCTGGAAGAGGTAGGAGGAGAGGCGTTTCACGTTCTGTTGATAAAAACGTTCGTGATAGAGATCACGGATCTTCTCATTGCGAAAGAGCTCCTGCATCATCAGACGGAATAGGGCTTCGTTGCGGGGATCGAAACTGATGAGCTTGAAGGTCGTGGCGATCCTGGCGAGGAGCTGTTTGCCCGTTTTGTTCTCTGATTCCTCCTCGAAGAGATGCACCAGAGCGGACTCGGTGAGGTTGTTGACCAGTGTTTCGAGGATCTCCTCTTTGTTTTTGAAATGGTTGTAGATGGCTCCCTGGCGTATACCGACCTTGCCGGCGATATCCCGCACCGTCGTTGCCTTGTACCCCTTCTCGGAGAAGAGGGCCAGAGAGGCCTCCAGTATTTTCTGCTTGGTTGTGACAGCTTTTTCTTCCATAAAATGGGCCTTCAATGAGAGTTTATCATATTATAATGAACAAATGTTCATATGTCAAGGTGCCGGAAGTTTAATAATATGAACATATGTTCATTTAGAAGTGCTTGAAAAATTTTAATAATGAACAGTTGTTCACACAAAAAGATAGTCTACATTATTCGATATGAACAACCGTTCACCTATGCGGCTTGTAGTAGTGAAAGTGGTTGGACCGGATCCGGGCTCGATGAAAGCCTCTCGTGCCAAAGAGCGCAAAAGACTTTGTGACGTTTTTGCAGATACACAGTTACGGATCAAGATTAAATATGTAATGAATTGCAACAGGCAGGCACAAGGATACATATCCTGCAAGAGAGAATAAAACGACCATGAGAAGATTGTTCTCAAATCCAATCTTTTTTGCCTTGCATACATCTAAATAGCACTGTTGTGCAACGAGCAGAGTAGGTATATCTGTTTTATATAGAATATATATTATGTTAACCAGGAAGAATAGGCAAACAATGAAGACCCCTGTCTGTTCTTCTATGTCGTGTTTCGCGCCTTTTGATTGAACCCTGGCAAAAGATCAGGGCTGACGAAGCATCCGAAGTGGATCGGCAGTTGCTGTCGCTGTAACGGGAGTTCTGCCGGTGGGCGTACTGCTGGCGATCATCTTCTTCTTTCCGTGATCGAGTGCATACTGGATGAGATACTTTTCGATCGCCTGGCGTTTGAAGCGTTGGGCTGTCTGCAACGGCGTGATCCCTGAGCCGTCTTTTTGACTCAGGTCTGCCCCGTAAGCCAGAAGCTTTTTGACCAGAACGAGACTGTTTGCGCGCACGGCGGCATTGAGTGCGGTACGCCCAAATTCGTCGACACGATTGATCGGGGTTCCCTGACGAACCAGGCGATCCACTTTGATCGCATCATAGCGTTGGACAGCGTCGGTCAACAGTGCCTCGGGAGAACGGGCGGGTCGAGGGGCAGGTTGATGTAAACCGTCGGATGTGGCTGAAGAGAACCTTGGGACCGGATGACGTGTCGAACCGATAGACGTGTGCGTCATCGGAAGGGTGGAAGTCCGCTCTCCCCTGCTCTGGGGAACGTGTACGCTCTTCGTGGTGTTGGAAGCGACGAAGGTTCGTCGATCTTTTCCATAATATTTGGCCACATAGAGCGGCTCGGGGGTGAGACGACTGTAGTGTCTGAGGGTTTTGAAACTCCAGCCTCTCTCTTTCATCAGACGGATGAAATGACGAAGCTCACCGGTGGTGTAGCCGTTGCGGAACATGAAATCATGGGCCAGGAGTACCACCTTGCCATGCTGGGCCGGATGACCGTGACGGTAGATTGCATCGATCCTGGCGGCGAGTGCCACGGGACTTTCGATAGGATGGCCGCTGTGATGGTCGAAATGCCACTCTGCATCCCATCCGTAGATGAAAAATCCCTCTCTGGAGAGCGTGTCATATTTGGGAACCTCCCGGGTGCCCCGGAGTGCCATGATGGCCCGATCATTGCGGGAGATTTCCGGCAGCCGCCAGACATTGCGCCCCGCCAATCGGAGATATTTCCGACCGCCCAGCACGATCTGAGCATGCTCCACATCGCTCATGAGACCGAAAGTATCGCTGTAGAAACGGCTGTAGTGCCCGTTGGCATGGGAATAGGTGTGATTGGCGATGAGGAGATTGGGCATGGCAAGCTCCCGGCGGAAGAGATCGGGGCGCAGGGTGGCATGGCGACCGACACAGAACATCGTCGCGGGAACCCCCTCCTCTTTCAGGACTTTCAGCACGTTCCCGGTGCCTTTTACCGGGCCGTCGTCAAAGGTCAGATAGAGCTCTTTTGTCTGTGGAGTGAGTGAATTACTTGTGACTGCTTCACCCTTTTCCGCCTGATCTTCTTTGTGGTTACCGGTAAAATGCCGGATAGGAAGTGTCTCGGAATCGACTTCTCCTTCCTGCAGCATGGAAAGGGGATCGGATCTTTTTTCGGACGGCTCCTCGATCACCATAGTCATCCCCTTCGAGACATGAACCGAAAGAGAAGTCGGGGTTTCATGGAGCTTGGCGGGTGTGGCACCGCATGAAAAGGTAAGTGCCAAAAAGAAGAAACCGCCGATCCGTAATCTGTACGCCATACCTGCCCTCTTTTTATTAAAAGATATCAGTGACATTTTAACATAAGTTGCATATATTTATTAATAGTAAAACTGTAAAATATATATGCCCCATAAAATGGTATTTTAGTTGTTGCATATCTAATAATATCAATGTGTTTTTCATACTAAACTTATAAAGATAGTATTTAATATTAACCTTTAGGGTCTCCTGTTTGATATAATGGGATAATTTGAAGACAGTTTCAATTTTATATTAATAAATAGAGATAAAATGGCGAAGAAGAAACGACGACACTACATCAAACTCAATAACAAAATCAAAGAACTTTTCGGAGGTCTTCCTTTTGACGAAGCGGTGACGCAGCTGGAGGACGACCTGCTGATGGAGCTGACGATGCTGCTGCAGCTGGATCTCCCCTCTTCCGACCGGGAGGAGATGGTCCGGGTGCTGCGGCGGGTCTGGAGTGACGGAGATTATGGAGTGCGCAAAACCATCGTGGACTATCTGATGGAGCGAAAAAAAGGAGGTGGAGGCCGACGCTCCTCTGCCCCTGCACAGGACAAGGTGGAGCGGATCCTTTCGCTGCTGGAAGGAACGGAACGTTCCCGGGAGGAGGAAGAGGCCCTGCTGGAGCACTTTCTCCCCATGCGCAGCGGCAAGATCACCCGGGAGAAACTGGAGAACAAACTGGCCTATCTTCGTTTGCAGCAGCGTCTGGAGCGCCTGCAGGAGGCGCTGGACGCTGAGATCACCTCCAATGACCGCCTGGAGTTCGTCCATCCCTTTGTTTTCGAACTCTTCGGCAACCGTTTCACCCGACATCTCCTGGTGCGCAGCGAGCCGATCGACCTGGCAGAACTGTTGAGCCGAGGGGATGAGGAGGCGCTCAAAGCACTGCAATCTCTCAAGGAGAAGGCGATCGCCGAACGTCAGCAGGAGATCGACACCTTCCTCTCGACACTTTCGGAGCATCGATACCTGAGCGAGGAGGAGATGATCGATCACCTGCGTCGGACCCCCATGGAGGGGGACCTGCGTCATACCCCCATCGATTACGCTGTCGTGGAGCGGATCGTCCATGCCGTCGATCCGAAGCTCTTTCTGATCCTCAGTGGTGACCATTTTATCCTGGAAAGGGAGAAAGAGCTGGAGCTTTTCGATGCCGCGGTGAGTTACCGTCTCTCCCTCTCCTACGAGCGCAACTTCATCTATGCCGCCATCTGGGGCGGAAAGTCCCTGCCGATCAAAGAGGATCTGGAAGCGCTGAACGAAACGACTCTGGAGCATTTCCATGTGGCGGTGGAGACCCTGCAGGAGCGGATGCGGGAGATGGCCGAAGGTCTGGAAGTGGAGGAGGTGACGATCCGGCGCTATATCCTGCAGTTTCTCGAACCCCAGCTCATCGCCTCGGGCAAACTCAAGGTCAAGGAGAAGACCAAACGACGGATCCTCTACCACTTCGGGGAGTATCTGCGCCCCCTCAAAGAGAAGAAGATGCGCGAAGAGCTCCTGGCCAAGACGATCCGGGATTTCAAGCTCCTCTTCCCCCTGGCACGTCGCTTGAAGCGGCGGATCACCTTCCACGCCGGCCCCACCAACAGCGGCAAGACCTACGCCGCCATGGAGCGGCTCAAAAAGGCCGAGACCGGCTACTACCTGGCGCCCCTGCGGCTCCTGGCCCTGGAGGGATACGAGGATCTGCGCCGCTCGGGAATCGCGGCATCGCTGATCACGGGAGAGGAGGAGATCATCGACGAAGAGTCCACCCACATCAGCTCCACCATCGAGATGGTCAACATGGAGGTGGAGGTGGACTGCTGCGTCATCGACGAGATCCAGATGATCGACGACCGGGACCGGGGCTGGGCCTGGGCCAACGCCCTCATCGGTGCCCCGGCCAAAGAGGTGATCCTTACCGGTTCGGCCAATGCCATCAACGCTGTGCAGGAGGTCTGTGACTATCTGGGGGAGGAGCTGGAGGTGATCCATTTCGAGCGCAAAAACCCTCTGGAGCTGATGACCCATCCCGTTTCGCCCCGCAAGATCCGCCCCAACACCGCCGTCGTGGCTTTCTCCCGCAAGGAGGTGCTCTCTCTCAAGCAGCAGCTCTCCGGCCGCTACAGTGTCTCGGTGGTCTACGGGAACCTCTCGCCGGAGGTACGTCGGGAAGAAGCGCGACGCTTTCGGGAGGGTGAGAGCCAGATCCTGGTGGCCACCGACGCCATCGCCATGGGGCTCAATCTCCCGATTCAGACGATCCTCTTCGCCAAGGACAACAAGTTCGACGGCCTGCGCCGCCGGGAGCTGACGACTTCGGAGATCCTGCAGATCGCCGGACGGGCCGGGCGCTACGGAATCCATGAGCACGGCTATGTGGGGGCGCTGGATGCAGGGACGCTCCAGACCATCGCGCGGCGCTTCCACGCGCCGCTGCCGGAGATCCGCCTCCCCTTCTCCGTGATGGCGAGCCTGGATCACGTGATGCTCATCGGCGAGATCCTCGAGACCGACAAGCTCCTGGAGATCCTGGAGTTCTTCGCCCAGAATATGGAGTTCGAGGGTCCTTTCAGGGCGGCCAACATCGACTCGATGATGGAGGTGGCGGCCATCGTGGACGAGTACAGTCTGGATCTGCGCTCCCGCTACCATCTGGCCTGTGCGCCGGTGAGCATCGGTTCCCCTTACATCGAATCGGTCTTTCACCGCTATCTGGGGCATCTGGAACGGGGCGAAGCGGTCCCTTATATCCCGCCCCGGGAGCTGCCGGAGTTCGCCTGGACCAATGAAGAGCTTCTCAACGCCGAAGACCGGGTCAAAGAGGTCTCCCTCTATCTCTGGCTCTCTTTCAAGTTCCGGGATCTTTTCCCCGATACGGAAAAGGCCCGTGGGGCCAGAGAACGGCTCAACCGCTTCATCGAAAACTCTCTGCAGAAGGGGGACTTCGTCAAACGGTGCCGCCGCTGCGGCCGGGAGCTGGATTTCAGTTACCGCTTCAGTATCTGCGAAAGCTGCTACCAGAAAGGCAAACGGGGCACCGGCCGCCTTCCCCGGCGAACGCATGGCAGGAGAGGAAAATAATGGAAGACTCTGAAAAACTGGAAACGTATGACTTCGTCATTCTGAACTCGATTCAGAATCCACGGTTTTTGGGTTATTCAAAGCCCGGAATGACGAAGATTTTTCAGAAAAATCAAAAACGATGAAAAGGTATCTGAGACTTCTGCCGCTGCTTCTCCTCAGCGGGTGCGCCCTCTTCGAGCCGGCCCCCGCTCCCGAATGTACCGCCTGTATGGCCGTCACCATCGCCCCGCCACCGGGAGACCGGAGTCTCCCATAAACTCCCCCTCATTATTGCCGCGATAGAATGGTGCCATTAGCAATCAGAAGGAGGAATTTGGCATGAAAAAGCACCCCTATCTCAAGAGTCAGCCCAACGAGGAGGGCTATTTCGGCGAATACGGCGGCGCCTTTCTGCCGCCGCAGCTGGTGGAGGAGTTTGAGCGTATCACCGAGGCCTATATGAAGCTGCGCAAATCCCACGAGTTCCTCAGTGAGCTGCGCCGCATCCGCAAGCACTATCAGGGGCGCCCCACCCCCGTCTATCACGCCAAGCGCCTCAGTGACGCCGTGGGCGGTGCCCAGATCTACTTCAAGCGGGAGGATCTCAACCATACCGGTGCCCACAAGCTCAACCACTGCATGGCCGAAGCACTCCTGGCCAAAAGTATGGGCAAGACCAAGCTCATCGCCGAGACCGGCGCCGGTCAGCATGGGGTGGCCCTGGCGACGGCGGCTGCCTATTTCGGACTGGAGTGCGAGATCCATATGGGCGAGGTGGATATCGCCAAGGAACATCCCAACGTGGTGCGGATGCAGATCCTGGGGGCTCAGGTGGTGCCGGCCACCCACGGCCTCAAGACCCTCAAAGAGGCGGTGGATTCGGCCTTCGAATCCTACCTGAGCCAGCTCGATACGGCGCTCTACGCTATCGGATCGGTGGTGGGCCCCCACCCCTTCCCCCTGATGGTGCGGGATTTTCAGAGCGTCGTGGGGATCGAGGCGCGGGAGCAGTATATGGAGATGACCGACGGGGATCTGCCCGAACATGTGGTGGCCTGTGTGGGCGGCGGTTCCAACGCCATGGGGCTCTTCAGCGGCTTTATCGATGATCCTGTGGAGCTCTATGCCGTCGAACCCCTGGGCAAAAGTACCCGTCTGGGCGATCACGCCGCCACGCTGGAGTATGGCGAGGCGGGAGTGCTGCATGGTTTCAAATCGATCCTGCTGCAGGATGAAAAGGGCGAGCCGGCCCCCGTCCACTCCGTCGCCAGCGGCCTGGATTATCCCGGTGTCGGGCCGGAGCAGGCCTATCTCCACGACATCGGTCGGGTCCATGTAGCCGGCGCCACCGACGAGGAGACCATCGACGCCTTCTATGCCATCAGCCAGTATGAGGGGATCATCCCGGCGCTGGAGAGCTCCCACGCCATCGCCTACGCTATGAAACTGGCCCGGAAACACCCCAACGACGCCATCCTGGTCAATCTCTCCGGACGCGGTGACAAGGATATCGACTATGTGGTGGAGACCTTCGGCGTGCGGCAGTGGTCGCCGGAGGCGTAAAAACTTTCAGGGAAACGCGGATTCATTTACGGCAAGTTGTGCATGAGAAGTTCTTCGAGTCGGTATCCACATTGGCCGGGAATGAATTTTCGCCTCCAAAATGCCGGGAATAAATTCCCGGTTCCGAAACGTTTTGGAAGCGCGGATTTATCCGCGCCCATTTAGCCGAGAATGTATTCTCGGTTCCTACCACAAGCATAGAATCGGTACCCAATACACCAATAACCAATAAAGCAATCACACCTAACGCCTCACTCCCTGAAGTGATGATCCCGGCAGGGATAGCGAATCCCCTTCTTCGCAGCCATTCCGAAAACGGTCAGTTCTATACCTGACTCCCGTGCACACTCCTCTACTCTTGCACGATCCTCGGGAGCGAAAGCTACCAGCATCTCATACTCTTCCCCGCTCTCCCCGATCTCCGGCGGGATCTCCATCGTGGGCTCCAAGCTCAGGCCGTTGGCCTCCAGGAGTTTGTTGGTATCGCAATAAAGCCCGTCGGAGATGTCCATTCCGGCTTTGAGATAGGAGCGGCAGGCTTTGATGAAGTCGTGTCGCAGGATGGGCACGTAAAAGCGGGAATCGGCCGGGATCGTTTCGCCTCGCATCAGTGCCTCCAGATCCCGTTTCGACTCGCCCAAAGTTCCCGTATAGGCCAGCAGATCCCCTGCTTCTACTCCCCGGCGCAGGAGCGGAGTATCGCTATGGGAGATCAGGGTGATGGAGAGGTGGAGCCGGTCGCCTCCGACGGTATCCCCTCCGATGATCTCGCAGCCATACTCCGCCGCTGTGGACTCCAGAGCCTCGATCAGTTCATCGATATCCTCTTCTTCCATCTCCCGTGGCAGCATCACCGTTACCAGGGCGTATTTCGGATCGGCGTTCATCGCCACGGCGTCGGAGAGATTCACCAGCATTGCTTTGCGTCCGATCTGGGCCGGGCTCATCCACTCCCGCCGGAAATGGGTCCCCTCGCAGAAGGCGTCGGTACTGTATATCATCCCCTCCACGACGGCGGCATCATCCCCGATCAACGGGGAACGGAGGCGCCCGATCAGGTAGGCTTCTTTGTTGATTCGCTTCATAGCGGCGATTGTAGCATAATGCCCTATCGGGTAAAATACTGTGGTGATAGAATGAGTATATTTGCAAATTACACATCGAGGAGAATGTATTGATATTTGAGAATATAGAAGAACTTGAATCCATGAGCCCGGAGGAGCGGAAGCGACTTATCGGTACTACCCGCAAAACCCCCTGCTTCCATCGTCTCCACCGTTCCAATATGATGCTCAATCCTCTCAACCTGCGCCATCTCAACCGTCTGGACGAGCTGGAGGCTGACTGGGTGACGCTCAATCTCGAAGATGCCATCGCCCCCTCACGGAAAAAGGAAGCGCTGATCAACATCGCCCTATTTCTCTCTCATCTGGAGTCCTCACCCTCCTGCATCGTGGTACGGGTCAATCCTCTGGATCAGGGCGGTGAAGCGGAGATCAAGTTCTTGAATGATTTCGCCGTGGATGCTGTCCGACTCCCCAAAGTCAGAACCCGCCAGGAGATCGAGGCGGCATTGAAACTGCTCCCCTCCGATCGGCAGCTCCATATCTCACTGGAGACCAAAGAGGCTCTTCGGGATCTGGCTCACTGGGGTGGGATCGATCCCAGGCTCACCACCGCCAATCTGGGGATCCTGGATCTGCTGGCGGATCTGGGACTCCCCCAGCGACTGGTCACCGAAGGACCCGGCAACCCCACCGCCGAGGCGATCCTGACCCGCTTTTTGCTGGCGGCCCGGACGGCGGGACTGCTTCCGGTTTCCTTCATGTATCAGGAGTATCGGGATCTGGAAGGATTTCGGCGCTGGTGCGAGCGGGAGCGGGAGATTGGGTTCACGGCCAAAGCCTGCATGGGACCCGCCCAGGTGGAGATCGCCAACGAAATTTTCGGCCCATTCGAAGAGGAGCTGCGCCGAGCCCGGGAGATCAAAGCGGCCTTCGAAACAGCCAGTGCCGAAGGTATTCACGGCTTCATGCACGAAGAGTACGGTTTTATTGACGAACCGATCTATCGGGATGCTCTCAATGTTTTGGACTCTTTTCCACACTGACTACCTGCTCCGATGCAGGGCAGGCTTCGCACTTCTCCATGATCTTCATCCAGTCCCGGTCGAAATGCTTCAGAATGAAGCTTCGGCGGTGGGGCAGGAGACAATTCGAGCAGTCCTGATGGATGGCGTTTTCTGTCTCGAGTGCTCTCCCCTCTTTGGCATCGATGGCGCAGAGGCTGTAGCGTACTTTTCCCTCGATCCGATCGATCCCTTCGTCACAGAAACGAAAATGGGGACAGCCGCAGAGGTAGCAGTTGAGATCCTCCATCTCGTGGCACTTTTCGTTTTTGGCATAGAGCGGGCAGAAGTCGGGATGTTGCTGCTGCATATTTTCGTAGCGGAAATAGTCCACCAGAGCTTCGGCGCTCATAGGCGGCAGACTCTCTACGATGGCCCGGTGACGACGACCGTGTGATTGAAACCACTCCCGATAGGTTATCTTCCTCTCCTTCCCTTCCGTTATAATAAGCATAGCTAAAACAAAGTGAGAACGATGGAACTGCGAGAGACGATCGAAGGGATGATCGACAAACCCCTGGGCAGCATGCGGGATGAAGAAGCGGTGGAGTGGGTGCTGCGCCGCCGCCTGACCAAAAAAGAGTTCAAAGTGCTTATGGGCCCATTGCGGGGAGTGAGCGATATGCAGCTGCAGGAGAAACTGAAACTCAACCCGAAGCGTCTGGCGGAGATCCGCAGCTCCATCCGCCGCAAGCTCAATCAGGACCGGATCAAGCAGGAGCTCTACGAGACGGGGAAAGCCTCTTGAACGCAGCCGGAGGGAATCGCCGATGAAGCTGCTGGTCAGTGCCCTGGAACACTCCGCCAATATTCACCTGAAGGCTCTGAGAGAGCATCTTCCCAAGTCGGTGGAGTTGGAGGGGATCTTCAGTAGCGAGCTGGGAGAGCCCATCGTCGATCTGCGTTCCCTGGCGGTCATGGGATTCGTGGATGCGGCAAAGAAGCTGCCCTTCTTCTATCGCCTGGCGGCCGAGATGACCGAACGGGCCGCCGAGGCGGATAAAGTCCTGCTGATGGACTCCTCGGGATTCAACCTTCCCCTGGCGAAGCGGATCAAAAAGCGCTACCCCTCCAAAGAGGTGATCTACTACATCCTTCCCCAGGCCTGGGCCTGGCGCAAGGGACGCATTCCGGTACTGGAGCGCACTTGCGACCGACTCCTTTCCATTTTGCCCTTTGAACGCAAATACTATAGTAAAGAGGCTCCCATTGAATATGTGGGGCATCCGCTGCTGGATGAGATCGACCGTTTCAGAACAGGCAGCTGGGAACAGCGAAGCGGAGCGTGGCACTACTGTCCCGGTCCCGACGAGCCGGAACGCTCTGCCGCGGAGCCGGAGCGTGTCGCCTATCTGCCCGGCAGCCGGCGGAGCGAGATCACCCGGTTGATGCCCCTCTTTCATCAGCTGCGGCGTCAGCTGGGGAAGCATCGGGCACTGATCGTCATTCCCCCCTACTTCACCCAGGATCAGATTCGGGAACTCTATGGCGATCTGAGCGCTTTCGAGATCCGCCACGATACCCACGCCACCCTCTACGAGAGTGATTTCGCTTTCGTCTGCAGCGGCACGGCGACCCTGGAGGCAGCCCTCATCGGGATCCCCTTCATCCTGACCTACCGGGCCAAAGCCCTGGACTACTTTCTGGTCAAAAAGCTCACGGATCTGCGCTATGCGGGACTGGCCAACCTCTTCAGCCTCGATTTCCGGGGGCGTCCCATGCACCCTGAGCTGATCCAGGAGGAGCTGAACCTGGAGAATCTGCTGCGGACCTACCGGGAGTATGACCGCCGACGTTTCGCCAAAGATGCCGCAGCACTGCGAGGCTATCTCGGGCATGGAAGTGCCCGGGAAGCAGCGAAACGGATTTTGTTGTAATGTCAAAAAGTAACACCCTCCCAATTCATGACGGGATAATCACCCTGTATTCATCTTTCTTATACTTCAGCGGTGTTATAATGGATCGAAATTTACCACAAGGACCAGGTCTATGGAAGTGAACGACGTAAAAATCCATCAGTACGACGCCGTGATCGTCGGTGCCGGGCTGGCGGGCCTCGCCGCAGCCAAAGAGCTCAAAGAGGCCGGCAAACGTGTGGCGGTCATTACCAAGCTCCATCCTCTGCGCAGCCACTCCGGTGCTGCACAGGGCGGGATCAATGCCGCATTGAGCGAGGAGGACTCGACAGAGCTTCATGAGTTCGATACCGTCAAGGGAAGCGACTATCTGGGGGATCAGGACGCCATCGAGCTGATGTGTTCCAAAGCCCCCGAGACGATCCGCTGGGCCGAGCGGATGGGAGCGATCTTCTCCCGTCAGGAGAACGGTCGCATCGCCCAGCGCCCCTTCGGCGGCCAGTCCAAACCCCGCGCCTGCTACGCGGCGGACCGGACCGGCCTGACCCTGCTACAGACGATCTACGAGCAGGCCTTCCGGGCAGGCATCGAGGTCTTCGACGAGTGGTACTGCGCCGATCTGCTCTATGACGGCAAGGGCAAGGTCAAAGGGGTCGCCGCCTACAACATCCGTACCTCCGAGCCGGCGATCTTCAACGCCAAAGTGACCATGTTCGCCACCGGCGGTTACGGACGGGCCTTCAAGATCAACTCCAACGCCCACGCCAACAC
>JALWZI010000119.1 GCA_027002755.1 Campylobacteraceae bacterium
CCGATCGGTAGCCCGCGCCGTCCGGAGACTTTAAAGCTGGCGTCTCCCAGAGGCTCCATCCGCATGGCGATGTTGGTCTCCATCTCCTTCTCCAGCCGCTCCCGGATCTTGTTGGAGGTGACATGTTTGCCCTCGGTGCCGGCCAGGGGGCCGTCGTTGACACTGAAGATGACACTGAGGGTGGGCTCCTCGATATGCAGAGGATCGAGAGGAGCAGGGTTTGCAGGGTCGGCGACGGTATCCCCGACGTCAATGTCGTTGAAACCGGCCACGGCGACGATATCCCCTGCTTCGGCCTCGTCGATCTCGATCCGGTCCAGCCCACGGAATCCGATCAGTTTGCTCACCCGGCTTTTCACCTTTTCACCGTCGGCTTTGATCAGCATATACTCGTCCCCTTTTTTCACCCGCCCGTTGAAGATCCGGGTGATCCCGATACGACCGACAAAATTGTCGTAATCGAGAGTAAAGACCTGCGCCTGGGTCGATGCTTCGGCAGAACCTTCCGGATAGGGGACATGCTCGATGATCGCCTCAAAAAGCGGAGTCAGATCTTTGTTCTCATCCTCCAGGTTCCATTTGGCGTAGCCGTCCCTTGCCGCGGCGTAGAGAACGGGAAACTCCAGCTGCTCGTCACTGGCATCCAAAGCCACCAGCAGGTCGAAGACTTCGTCGACGACCCGCTCGGGCTCGGCGGCGGGTTTGTCGATCTTGTTGACTACGACGATGGGCTTGAGGCCCAGTTCGATCGCCTTTTTCAGGACAAACTTGGTCTGGGGCATGACCCCCTCCTGGGCATCGACCAGGAGCAGGACCCCGTCGACCATCTTGAGCACCCGTTCCACTTCCCCGCCGAAGTCGGCGTGGCCCGGGGTGTCGATGATGTTGATCTTGTGGTCGCCGTAGGTGATGGCGGTGTTTTTGGAGAGGATCGTGATCCCCCGCTCTTTTTCGATGTCGTTGTTGTCCATCACCCGCTCATCCACCTCCTGGTGGGCGGCGAAGGTACCGCTCTGCTGAAGCAGGCCGTCGACGAGGGTGGTCTTGCCGTGGTCGACGTGGGCGATGACAGCGATGTTCTTGATCTTTTGCATGAAGTTTCCTAACAGTGTATTCTTATGAAATTGCGCGCATTATATCCAAATGTTTCCCATCGCGCCTTCGGAAGCGTTGTCCGGCGGACGATGAAGCGAAAGAATGCCGTTTGGACGACAGCCTGCTTTCGATTATTTCAGAGAGATGCCATAGATCTGGTGATAGCTTTTCATGGCGTACCGGTCGGTCATGGAGGCGATGGTGTCGGCGATGACCCGATGGACCGGACGGCGGGCGAAAAGGGCCTTCTGGGATTCGGGGAGCAGATCGTGTTCTTCGCTGTAGGCCCGGTAGAGAGCTTCTACGCACCGTTTGCCTGCGTACATGTTCCGAACGATCTTCTCGTGGCGGTAGAGTTTGAGATAGAGACGTTTCTTCAAGCGCTTGAGTCCGGTGGCTATCGACGAGGAGAAGCCTACCGGCAGCGGCTCCTCCGCCGGCAGGGTCGCACAGAGAGGTCGGTCGGACCGGTGCGCCTCGGCCCCCGGACGGGAATGTTCGATGAAGTCCTCCACCAGCAATCGGATCAATGAGGCGACGAAGCGGTGACGGTAGAGATATTCGCCGGGAGCGATCCCTTCGGCCCACACCCTACGGTCTACTTCCTGCACGATCTCCAGATCCTCCAGATCCGAAAAACCGATCAGGCCGTATTTGATCCCGTCGTCGATATCGTGGCTGGTGTAGGCGATCTCGTCGGCATGGTCGACCACCATCGCCTCGAGAG